>CAZRSA010000032.1:0-23129 GCA_964602525.1 uncultured Woeseiaceae bacterium | reverse complement strand
AGCCGGCCGGGGAAGACGTCGCGCTGGACGCGACCCCCATCGCGAAGGCCCGCGAGAGCCTCGCAGAGCGCTTCGACGAGCACTACGGCGGCTTCGGCGCTGCGCCCAAGTTCCCCCACCCTGCCACCGTCGAGCGTCTGCTGCGCCACTGGCGGGCCAGCGCCGGCGACGACGAGCCGGACGTGCAGGCACTCTACATGGCGGCGCTAACCCTCGCCCGCATGGCCGAAGGCGGCATCTTCGACCAGATCGGCGGCGGCTTCTGCCGCTACTCGGTGGACGCGCATTGGCTGATCCCCCACTTCGAGAAGATGCTCTACGACAATGGCCCGCTGCTGGCCCTGTACGCCGAGCTGGGGCTGGCCGGCGGCGATGCGGAGATGAGCCGGGTGGCGGCCGAGACGGCGGACTGGATGCTGCGCGAGATGCGGGCACCCCGGGGCGGGTTCTGCTCGTCGCTGGACGCGGACTCCGAGGGCGAGGAAGGACGTTACTACGTCTGGACGCCGGAAGCCGTGCGCGAGGTAGTGGGCGAGGAGGACTTCCCGCTCGTGGCCGAGCACTTCGGGCTGACCGGGGAGCCGAACTTCGAGGGGCGCTGGCACCTGTACGTACACCGGCCGCTGGAGCGGCTGGCCGAGGAGCACGGCGAACCTGCCGAGACACTGCGCGGGCGTATCGACGCGGCCCGCGCCGCCCTGCTGCGTGCCCGTGAACGCCGGCTGCCACCGGGACGGGACGAGAAAATACTGACGAGCTGGAACGCGCTCGCCGTCCGCGGCCTCGCCGTGGCCGGCCGCGTGCTCGGCCGTGGCGACCTGATCGACGCCGCGGCGGGCGCCGCGGACTTCCTGCAGCGGGAACTCTGGCGCGACGGCCGGCTGCTGGCCACGTACAAGGACGGGCGCGCGCGCTTCCCGGCCTACCTGGACGACCACGCGCTGCTGATCGACGCGCTGCTTGAACTCGCGCAGGCGCGCTGGGACACCGATCATCTGCGCTTCGCGATCGCCCTCGCCGAGCTGCTCCTGGAGCACTTCGAGGATGCCGAAAACGGCGGTTTCTTCTTCACCGCGGACGATCACGAGACGCTGCTGCATCGCTCGAAGACGCTGGCCGACGAGGCCATCCCCTCGGGCAACGGCATCGCCGCCCGCGCCCTGCTCCGGCTCGGTTTCCTGCTGGGCGAGGAACGCTACGTCGCGGCTGCGGAGCGCACCCTGCGGACGGCCTGGCAGGCCATGAACGAATATCCCCACGGCCACGTGAGCCTGATCACGGCCCTCGAGGAATACCTGCAGCCGCCGGAGCTGGTGATCCTGCGCGGCGAACGGGAAGAGATCGGCCGCTGGGCCGGCAACGCCGCCCGCATCTACGCCCCGCGCCGCCTGGTGTTCGCGATACCGGCGTCGGAGGCGGAGCTGCCCGGCCACCTCGCCCTGCGCGAGCCCGCAGAGGACGGCCCGGTGGCCTACGTCTGCGAAGGCACCCGCTGCTCCCTCCCGGTCACCACCTGGCCGGCGCTGGCCGCCCTCCTCGGCCACAAGCGCTGACCATGCAGGACGACCTTCAGGCCTGATCCTCCCGGCCTCACCCCTTCTCTCATGGCCGCCCTGCGGGGGCATCCGTCTTGCTCCCGACGAAAGGTCGCGGCGACGGATACCCCCGCATGACGGCCACGACTGCGACGGCATGAAGGGGCTGCCAGTCAGCAGCGCCTGCTGACCGGTGCCAAGCCCGTCGGCAACGGGCCCGTCAGCGGGAGGGCAGGGGTGGCGGGGTCGTCCGGGCCGACTGGAGCCATGACGGCGGGAAGGAGGCCCGGCCGAAGCGAAGGAGGACAGGACGTCCGACTGAGCGTCCCCGCCACCCCTGCCCTCCCGATGGCGGGTCCACGTCAATAGAACGAGATCGGGCCCAGAGGCGCTCCTGCATGGTCAGCGGGGGAGGCTCTCCAGGAACTCGCGGACCGCGGCGCGGGCCCAGGCCTGTGCTGCCGGGTGGCGGCTCGCGCGCGGGCCGGCCACGTTCAGCGCGGCTATGCCGTGCTCGGCCACGAACTCACCGATGCGCCGGGCCGCCTCGGCCGTGTCCATCTCGTGGGCATCGAGCAGCAGGTAGGGCTTCCGCTCCCGGCGGCAGTAGGCCACGGTGAGTTCGGTGCCGCCTTGCAGTTCGGAGAAGAAGATGACCGCCGTGCCGTCGCTGTCCTGCACGTTCTTCAGCGTGCGGGCCTGGTAGTCGTCGTCCGCCAGCTCGCGCAGGGGGAAGAAGGGTGGTACGGCGCCGTCCTCCGCCTTGCGGCCGGCGGGGCACCAGCCGCCGCAGGGCACACCCCGGTCCAGTGCGGCGATGAGTGCGCCCCTGTCCACACCCGTCTGCCCGCCGGAGACGATCCTGATCTGCCGCCTGTTCACGGCCACATCATACGGCGGCGCCGGCCGCCGGCAACAGGAACGGGGTCAAAAAGCCGTGATCTCCATGCCGGCCTTCGGTGTCACCGGCCCCTCGGGACCGGCGAAGCGCACGGGCAGCGATTCGAGCCGCAGGCCGGCGTTGCGCTGCACGACGAAGTGCAGGTGGGGTCCGGTCGTGTAGCCCGTGTTGCCGGAGTCCGCGATGTACTGGCCGCGGGCGACGGCCTCGCCCGGGCGCACCCGGATCGAATCCCAGTTCAGGTGTGCGTAGACGGCCATGGTGCCGTCGTCGTGAAGGATGCGCACGAGATTGGCCCGGGGCAGGTCCCGTTCCCGGTCGGTCCCGCCCCGGAAATGCTGCGCGGCCACCTCGAATACGGTGCCGGCGCGGGCCGCGTAGACGCCGGTGCCGACCGGCGCCGCGATATCCACGGCGTGGCGGCTGGCCAGGCTGTCATGGGTGCTCAGGTCGGGCCAGGCCTGGGTCACCCGCTGCCGCGTCGCGGGCGCGAACGGGAAGCGGTACAGGACCTCCGGGTCGTGGCGTGCGGCCGGATCGCCGGGCAGGTACTCGTAGCGGAAGCGGAACCGGCCCGGCAAGGCGGGGTCGACACGGTCGAGGCCGAGCACCACGGAGCCGGTTCGGGCCGGGATCACGGTGCGCACGTCGCGCTGCCCCGCCGCCTCGAGGTTCTCGAGATCCATCGCCGCGAGCACGAGTTCCACCGGTACGTGGCGGCGGTTCTCGGCGATCACCTCGAAACCGGTCTCCGTCTCCCGACGGCGGATCACCACGTCGTCTTCGGACGAGGCCGCGAGGCGCCGCACCTCCACGTCGTCGGCGGCGGCCGGACGCCGGTCCGTGTAGACCCACTCGCCGCCTTCGTCCCGGTATTTGTACAGGGTATCGCCCGCCGTCGCGGCGGCCGGCAGGGCTGCCGCAAGGACGGCGAGGCCGAGACGCTCAGCCCAGCGGACGGCGCTCCCAGCCATCTCCGCTACGCCGGATCTCGTAGGCCGGCCAGTACTGCTTGTCGAGCTTCAGGGTGATCACCTCGACGGCGCGGTTCCAGTTCACCGTCTTCAGCCGCAGCGACTCCCGGTCGCCCTTGCCGCGGACGGCCGCGAGGAAGGCGTCGAGGTCCGGCGTGGGCTGACCGTCCACCTCCACGATTCGCCGTCCGGCCCACAGGCCGTAACGGGTAGCCGGCGAACCGTAGCTGAAGTAGCCCACGTAGACGCCGCTGGGCTCGATGCCCCGCTGGGCGGCCATGGCTCGATGAGGCTTCTGCAGCAAGGCACCGGCCCACATCACGGCCCTTTCGATGCCGGTGCCGTCCAGCGCGACCGTCTCCACCTCCAGCATGCGCACGCTGCCGCGGCGCCACACGGCGAGTTCCACAGAGGCCTTCTGGGTGGCGCGCTCCACGTCGCGGAAAGTGTTCACGACCCGGTCGTCGATGCTGAGCAGGATGTCGCCGTTGTCGAGCAGCCGGGCGGCCGGCGAGCCGGCCACGAGCCGTTTCACCTGCAGGGCGCGGCGCTGCTCCGGGTGATGCCGCTCCAGCCGGCTCGCCCACTCCTCCGGCAGGCCAAGCTTGCGCGCAGCCGCCAGCGGGAGGTAGGCCAGCTCCGCCTCCAGCGAATAGAGCGTGCCGCCGGAGCGGACCAGTTCCACGAACTCCTGCACCAGGCCGGCCGGCACCCCCTTGTTGACCTGGCTGGTCTCGCCGCCGCCCTGATAGGCGAAACTCGACCACAGCGAGACCACCCGGCCGCGCTCGTCGGCGAGCACACCGTCCACCTGTTCGGGCGCGTTCACCACCGACAACGCCTCGATGTTGGTATCCCTGAAGCGCAGCGTGCGCGACAGCGGCAGGACCAGGGCATCCACCGACGCCACCCGGGTCTGCTGATGCACCAGCCGATGGTCCGGCTTCAGGCCCACCACCCACACCGGATCACCGGGTTCGGCCGTATCGGTGTCGAACCGGGCCGCCTCCACCGGCGTGTCGCCGATCAGCGCCGGATCGTACGACACGATGGTCAGATTGTGCAGCGGATGGACGTATTCCACCCGTCCGGGCACCTCTAGGGAGCCGGCGAACGTGAGATGCACGTCGCCCATGGCGACGGGCACGGTGTTGCGGTCGACCACGACCAGCCCTCGATCGGTGTCGACGACGAGCCCGGTACCATAGTAGTGCCGTTCCGCCACGCCCGATATGGTATACGGCAGATCGAAGTTCACCAGTACCAGCGACGGGGCCAGCGCGTCCGCCCGGCGGTCGTCGTAGGAGGGGAAGCGGGTGCTGGCAGCGGCCGGCGCCTTCGGCGGCGGGGCATCCGCCAGCTCTCGGCAGGGCCAGATGCCGGTTTCGTCGTTACGCTGGCAGCGCCGGGACGGGAACCAGCGCCGGTCGATGCGCAGCGAGCGCAGCTGGCTGGTGCGCGGATCCTCCAGGGTCACGAAACGGATGGAGGTGCGCGCGCCGTCGGCCAGGCCGGACAGCACGGACTCCAGGTCGTCCAGGTCACTCACCGGCTGGGAGTCCAGTTCGGTGATCACCGCAGCCCGGGGGATGGCGGAGTTGCTGAGCACGTAGCCCGGGTTGGCCACGTAGACGCCGTCTACGGGACGATTGTAGTGCCGCGCCTGCTGGTAGGACAGGCGATGCAGCACGGCGTCGCCGAACTCGATGTACTCGTCCGGAGTGATCCCGTGCAGGTCCTGCACGCGGACGTCGTGCGCGATGACGCTGCCGCCCCGGCGCAGTTCCAGGTGCACGGTCTCGCCGACGCTCTCGTCCAGCGCGGCGCCCAGGGGCACGAATTCGGTGACGATCTCGCCGTTCAGCCGCACCAGGATGTCGCCCACTTCCAGCAGCCCGTCGGCGGGGGAGCGGGGCAGCACCTCGGCCACGGTCAGCATGCCCGTCTGCTCCGGATACGCGGCCCGCGCCGCCGCCTCCGTTTCCGTGTCCAGCGCCAGCCGCACGAGTTCGTCGTAGGGCTTGCGCTCGAATACCGTCTGCAGGGTCCCGCGGGTGACCGGCTGACCGGCGCGGATGCGCTCCAGCGCCCGTTCCACCCGGTCCAGCGGCAGGAAGAAGCTGGACGCGGCGCTCGAATTGGCACCCGCGTTCAGCGCCACCACCCGGCCGTCGATGTCGACCACCGGCGAGCCGGAGGAACCGCCGGACGTGCCCGAGGCCGCCTGCAGATAGAAGGTGTTGAAGTCGTTGTACTTGCCGCGTCCGTATTCCGGCGCCTGACGGTCCAGCCGCGCGATGGTACCCGCCAGGATCGAGAGCTGCTCGCCGGCGTCGTTGCCCACCACCCGGATCTCGCGGCCCGTGCGCGCGCCGGCCGGCGAGAGCACCAGCTCCGTCGGCTCGATGAACCGCAGCGCCTCCGGGTCGTAGCTGAAGAAACCGAAGTCGTGCACCGGGTCCCGGTAGACCGGCGTCAGCGGCACTTCCTCGTTGTTCAGGAACACCGCCTCGGCCACGACCGGCCCGGGGGTGACCACGTGGCGGTTGGTCAGGATCAGCCCGCGTTCGGCGTCCACCACGAAACCCGTGGCCTGGGTGGACGTGTTCCAGTCGGTATCGAAGGCGCGGGTGGCGTCGACGCGGATCGAGACGACGCCGGAGGAGATGCGGTCCAGCGTTTCGGTCCAGGCCTCGCGCTCGGCGGCGTACAGGGACGGGGCGAGGAAAAGGACCAGCAGTAGGACGACGGAGATACGCTTCATGAGGCTCCCGGCTGCGGCTCGTAAAGCGCCGCATTGTGGCAGATCGCAATCATCTGAGTCCGGTACAGGCCCGCAAAGTTCCGCCCCGGGCGACGGCGCCGCCCGGGGCGCGGCAGCGCTCAGGCCGCGTCCGGCCGCCAGACCAGGTCGAGTTCCTTGGCCGCCTTCACGTCGTCCAGCCGACGCACCGGCGTGGTATAGGGGGCGCCGTGCACCCGCTCGGCATCGCTGCTCGCCTGCTCGGCGATGGCGACCATCGCCGCGACGAACCCGTCCAGCATCTCCTTCGACTCCGTTTCGGTGGGCTCGATCAGCAGGCACTCGGGCACCAGCAGCGGGAAATAGGTGGTGGGCGCGTGGTAGCCGTGGTCGAGCAGCGCCTTGGCGAAATCCATGGCCGTGACGTGCAGCGTCTTCGCCTGACGCTTCAGGGTGACGATGAACTCGTGGCTGGCACGGCGGTCGGGGAACGCCAGGTCGAAACCCTCGTCGCGCAGCCGCGCCAGGAGGTAGTTCGCGTTCAGCGTGGCGAACTCGGCGATGCGGCGCATCCCGTCGCGGCCGACCATGCGCATGTAGACGTAGGCGCGCAGCAGGACGCCGGCATTGCCCATGAAGCCGGACAGGCGGCCGATACTCTCGGGCAGGTCGTCTTCGTCGAGCCAGCGGTAGCGTGCGCCGTCTGCCGTCCCGTCCCGCCCGACGATCGGTATGGGCAGGTAGGGGGCGAGCTTGTCGCCAACACCCACTGCGCCGGAGCCGGGCCCGCCACCGCCGTGGGGGGTGGAGAAGGTCTTGTGCAGGTTCATGTGGATGACGTCGAAGCCCATGTCGATGGGCCGCACCTTGCCGAGCACGGCGTTCAGGTTCGCGCCGTCGTAGTACATGAGCCCGCCGGCGCCGTGCACGATGCGCGAGATCTCCAGGATATGGCGCTCGAACACGCCCAGTGTCGACGGGTTGGTCAGCATGATGCCCGCGGTCTTCGGGCCCACCGCCTCGCGCAGCGCATCCAGGTCCACGTCGCCGCTGTCGTCGGTGGGCAGTTCCACCACTTTGCAGCCGCACATGGTGGCGGTGGCCGGGTTGGTGCCGTGGGCCGCGTCCGGTACCAGGATCTCGTTGCGCTCGTGATCGCCCCGCGCCCGGTGGTAGGCCTGGATCATCGCGACGCCGGTGAACTCGCCCTGGGCCCCGGCCATCGGCGTCAGCGAGACGGCCTTCATGCCGGTGACCGCCTTCAGCATCTCCTGCAGCTCGTACATGCACTCCAGGAAGCCCTGGCCGTGGGCCACGTCGCCGCAAGGATGCCGACCGAGGAACTCGGGCAGCATGGCCAGGGTATTACACGCCTTCGGGTTGTACTTCATCGTGCACGAGCCGAGCGGGTAGAAGTGCGTGTCGATGGAGAAGTTCTTCTGCGACAGCCGGGTGTAGTGGCGCACCGTCTCGAGCTCCGAGACCGCCGGTAGCGCGGTGGGCGTCGCGCGCAGGAACTTCTCCGGCAGGTCCGGGCGGAGCTTGTCCCCGGCCGGCGCCTGGGCCTCGGCCCGGCGTCCGGGCCGCGAGCGTTCGAATATCAGTGTGTCGGTCATCTGCTTCGTCGTCCTCGTCTTACTGCTCGAGACCGAGCGCCCTCAGCGCCGCCTCGTAGTCGGGTTCGTCGCCGATATCCTCGACGAGCTGGCGATGCACCACCGTGTCGTTCTCGTCCAGCACCAGCACGGCGCGGGCGAAGAAGCCCTGCAGCGGCCCGTCCTGGATCAGCACGCCGTAGTTCTCGCCGAAGCCCTCGGAGCGGATGGCGGACAGCGTCTCCACGCCCGCGAGCTCGCATTCCCGGGCGAAGCGCTGCTGGGCGAAGGGCGTGTCCACCGAGATCATCAGCATCACGATGTCCTCGTTCTCCCCGGCGTGGCGGTCGAAGACCTTGACGGACTGGCCGCACACCGGCGTGTCGATGCTGGGGAAGACGTTCAAGATCTTGCGCCGTCCCTGCCAGTGAGAGAGGTGCAGATTTCGCAGCTCGCCATCCACCAGACGGAAGTCCGGCGCCCGGGAACCCACCGTGGGCAGGTCGCCGGCCGTATTCCACTGCTTGCCGCGGAAGGTGACGCCCGCCATCGCTCAGCCGGCGGCTCGCCGGGCCTCGCCGGTTGCCAACACCTCGGCCATTGCCTCCGCGTAGCACCGGATGTCGGCCTCCGTCTTGGTTTCGGTGGCACACACCAGCAGGGCATCGCCTAACTCCGGATACTCCTCGCTCACGTCGTAGCCGCCGAGTACTCCGCGGGCGGCGAGTTCGGCGAGTACGGGCGCCACAGGGCGGTCGAGCCGCAGCACGGCCTCGTGGAAGAACGGCGTATCGAAAGCCGGCTCCACGCCGTCCACGCCGGTGAGCGCTGCGCACAGCGCCGCCGTGCGGTCGTGGCAGTCGGTGGCCACCCGGGCGAGGCCTTCCTCGCCGAGCAGCGAGAGATAGATGGTGGCCGCCGTGACCATCAACCCCTGGTTGGTACAGATGTTCGAGGTCGCCTTGGAGCGGCGGATGTGCTGTTCCCGGGCCTGCAGCGTCAGTGTGAAGCCCGGCTTGCCGTCCAGGTCCACGGTGCGCCCGACGATGCGGCCCGGCATCTGCCGCACGAACTTCTTGCGCGCGGCCATGAAGCCGAAATAGGGCCCGCCGGAGGAGAGCGGCACGCCGAGGGGCTGGCCCTCGCCGCAGACGATGTCCGCGCCCTCCTCGCCCCACTCGCCGGGCGGCTTCAGCACCGCCAGCGAGGTCGGATTCACCACGGCGATCACCAGCGCCCCCAGCTCCCGGGCACGGTCAGTGAGCCTGTCCATGTCTTCCAGCGTCCCGAGGAACGACGGCTGCTGGATGACGACGGCCACGGGCGGCTCGCCCGCCTCGGCCAGCGCCTCCAGCCGGGTCAACCCGGTGTCGGGATCCAGCGGCAGGTAATCGAACGCGAGGCCCTGGGTGCCGGCGATGGCCCCGGCGACCTTGCGATAGACCGGATTCACGCCCGCCGCGAGCAGCACCCGCCGCGACTGCGACTTGCGGTTGGCGCGCACGGCCATCAGCGCCGCCTCCGCCAGCGCCGAGGCCCCGTCGTACAGCGAGGCGTTGGAGACGTCCATGCCCGTGAGCCCGGCGATCATGGTCTGGTATTCATAAATGACCTGCAGCGTGCCCTGGCTCGCCTCCGCCTGGTAGGGCGTGTAGGCACTGTAGAACTCGCCGCGGGTCGTCACCTCCCAGACGGCCGCCGGGACGTGGTGCTCGTAGGCGCCGGCGCCAATGAAGCAGAGCGGCGACCCGTCGCGCGCCGCGCGCTCGCGCATCAGCCGGGTGACCTCCATCTCACCCAGCGAATCGGGTACCCCGGGCAGGTCGTCGATGACCAGCTCGGCGGGTATTTCCTCGAACAGCTGCCCGATGGAATCCACGCCGATGGTATCCAGCATCGCGCGGATGTCGTCTTCGGTATGCGGGATGAAGGGCATGATCGTCTTCCTCCGTCAGTCCTCGGCCTCGGCCAGCAGCTGCTCGTACGCCTCGGCATCGAGCAGGTCGTCCAGTGCCGCCGGCGATGCCGGGGCGAGCCGCGCGATCCAGCCGCCGCCGTAGGGATCGCTGTTCACCTTCTCCGGCTCGTCGGCGAGCGTGCCGTTGATCTCTTCCACCGTGCATTCGAACGGCGCGTAGACATCCGATGCAGCCTTCACCGATTCGACGACGGCAATGCCGTCGCCGGCGCCGGCGCTGTCGCCCTGCTCCGGCAGCTCGACGAACACGAGGTCGCCGAGGGATTCCTGGGCGTGATCCGTAATCCCGAGGGTCACCGAACCGTCGTCCTCGAGGCGGATCCACTCATGGTCTCTGGTGTATTTCAGATCACCGGGTACTTCGCTCATCTCTCTGGTCCTCCCTAGCCGGCCTGGCGCCGGTTGCTGTCTGCTTCGAATGCTGCGTGCGGCCGCCGAACCCCGTGGGAGCCGCTCGTCACACCAGCACCTCGCCCTTGCGCACGAAGGGCGGGCTGACGAGACGCACGGGCAGGCGCCGGCCGCGGATGTCCACGTCGAGCCCCTGTCCGGCGCCGGCCGTGATCCGGGCCAGCGCGATGGAGCCGCCGACGGTGGGCCCGAAGCCGCCGCTGGTGATCTCGCCCACCTCACCGGCGCCGTCAAGCACCGGCTGATGGTTGCGCAGGACGCCCCGGCCTTCCAGTACCAGTCCAACCAGCCGGCGCGGCACGCCTTCTTTCTTCTGGCTCTCGAGTGCCGCACGGCCGATGAAGCCGCGGTCCGGCGGGTCGAAGGCCACGGTCCACCCGAGGTTCGACTCCAGCGGCGTCGTGGTCTCGTCCATGTCCGAGCCGTACAGGTTCAGTCCCGCCTCGAGCCTGAGGGTGTCCCGTGCGCCCAGCCCGCACGGCTGCACGCCGGCGCCGGCCAGCGCCTGCCAGGCGTCGACCGCGGCGTCGCCCCCGGCGATGATCTCCCAGCCGTCCTCGCCGGTGTAGCCGGTGCGGGCGACGAAGAAATCGCCGTACTCGCCGGCGGTGAAAGGCTTCATGGCCAGGGCCTCTTCACGCCGGTCGGCGGGCAGCAGCGCGGCGGCCTGGGCCCGCGCATCCGGTCCCTGCACGGCCAGCATGGCGAGATCCGCGCGCTCGGTGATCTCCACCTCTCCGCCCGCCGCCTGCCGGCGCATCCAGGCGAGATCCTTCTCGCGGGTGGCGGCGTTGACCACCAGGCGATAGTCGCCGGGCCCCCGATGATAGGCGATGAGGTCGTCCAGCACGCCGCCCTCTTCGTTCAGCATGCAGGTGTAGAGGGCGCGGCTGGTCCCCTCGATCTTGCCGATGTCGTTCGCCAGCAGCCGGGCGAGAAATTCCGTCGCCTCCGCGCCGGCGAGGTCGACGACCGTCATGTGCGAGACGTCGAACATGCCGGCCGATTCGCGCACGGCGCGGTGCTCGGCCAGCTGGGAGCCGTAGGCGAGCGGCATATCCCAGCCGCCGAAATCCACGATGCGGGCGCCGGCCTCGACGTGCAGCGGATAGAGGGGTGTGCGATGGCCCATGCTGGCTCCTCCGATGACGGAAATGCGACAGACGCCTTGGTCCGTCGCCCCTCTGTCCGGTTACCTGAGAGATCGGGCGGGCCTCTTCCCGGGCCATCCGCCGCACCCCTTCGGTGGGCCGTCACCGGCCGCTCTCCAGAGCCAATCAGCGTCCGCAGTCCCTATGCCTGAGCGTTTCCGGGCGTGTTGCGCCTTCGGCGATCCGGTCTGGCCGGATTCTCTCCCGCGGAGCCTGTCGATCGGGCTTCGGATGATACCGTATTCGCCATCCGGGTGACCAGCGGGCCCGGGTCAGAGCGGCAGGGCGGAGGTGGACTTCTTCTGCTTCAGCACGAAGCTGGTATTGGCGGTCTGCACGCCGGTGAGCCGGAGCAGCTTGCCGCTGAGGAAGTCCTCGTAGCTCTCCATGTCGCGGGCGACCACCTTGATGAGGTAATCGTACTGGCCGCTCATCGAGCAGCACTCCTGCACCTCGTCGCAGCGCCGGATCATGTCGTCGAACTCCCGGATGGTGTCCGGGTGATGGTCCTCCAGCGAGATCTGTACATACGCAAGCACGGGGAAGCCCAGCTCCTGTCGCGACAGGCGGGCCGCGTACTGCTCGATGACGCCCTCCTTTTCCAGTCGGCGCACGCGCCGCCAGCAGGGCGAGGGCGAGAGCCCCACTTCCCTGGCCAGCTGCTGGTTGGAGATGCGGGCGTCGCGCTGCAGCACCGCGAGAATACGTCGGTCGTAGGAGTCCATGAGCAATAAATTTTTTAAAATTAAGTTATATGAAAGGATATTGCCAAATAAGGGCCTAGAAGCGCAAATTCGAAAATGAATTGCGCCAGCCGGGAGTTATTCTTTGTTAACTGCAAAGAAACGGAATATCCGGACAGCACGAGAGCAATGGGCAAGGGAATCACCTATACCGCGAAGACGCCGGACGCCGACGACCTGATCCACTACACCGAGTCGGAGAATGCGGTCTGGCGGGAACTGATCACGCGCCAGCACCGGGTACTGCCCGGCCGGGCGTGCCGCGCGTTCATCGACGCGCTGGACGTGCTGGGCCTGCCCGAGGACCGGGTACCCCAGTGCCCCGAGGTCACCGAAGTGCTGCGGGATTGCACGGGCTGGGGCGTGAAGCCCGTGCCGGCGCTCATCCCGCTGGACGAGTTCTTCTCCCTGCTGGCCAACCGCATGTTTCCGGCGGCCTCGTTCATCCGCGCCCCGGAGGAGCTGGATTACCTCGAGGAGCCGGACATCTTCCATGAGATCTTCGGCCATACGCCACACCTCACAGACGGACGCTTCGCCGCTTTCACCGAGGCCTACGGCAAGGCCGGTCTGGCGGCGAGCGATGCCGACCGGGAGATGCTGGCCCGGCTGTACTGGTTCACCGTGGAGTTCGGCCTGGTGCAGACCGACGAGGGCATCCGCAGCTACGGCGCGGGCATCTGCTCCTCTCCGGGCGAGACCCGCTACGCGGTGGAGAGCGGCGAGCCGAAGCGGGTGCCCTTCGATCCGATCGAGGCGCTGCGCACGCCCTATCGCATCGACATCTACCAGCCGCTGTATTTCGTGCTGGAGAGCTTCGACCAGCTGTTCGACCTGGCGAAGAGCGACCTCGGCGCCATGGTCCGCGAAGCGCGCCGCCTGGGGGACCGACCGCCCGAATTTCCGCCGCTGCCGGAAGCGAAGAGCGCCTGACGCCGCACCCGCAGCTGCGCAGACGAAGCATGCAGAGGGACTGTAACCCGACTCACTGCAGCCGGGATCGGGCCTGAAGGCCTTCCTACCGGCTCCGGTGCGCGGGGAAATGTTCCCGCGCGAAATGCGCACGCTCTTCCGGCGTCGCCGCCGCATCGTATCCCCGGTCCACCGTCTCCAGCCGAGGCTGCAGTCCCGCGCGGTTGGCGAGCTGGATGTTCAGTCCCGGTCGGGCGTTCATCTCCAGGATCAGCGGACCGAGGTCACGGTCCAGGACCATGTCCACGCCCACGTAGCCCAGGCTGGTCACGTCGATGGCCCGGGCCGCCGAGGTCAGGATGAAGTCCCATTCCGGAATCCGCAGCCCCGCGATAGGATGATAGGTATCCGGGTGTTCCTCCACGAGATCGTTGCCGCTGACGCCGTACAGCGTCACGCCCCCGGCCATGTCGATGCCGGCACCGACGGCGCCCTGATGCAGATTCGCCTTGCCGTGCGACGCCTTCGTGGGCAGACGCACCATGGCCATCACGGGGTAGCCCCGATACGTGATCACGCGGATGTCGGGTACGCCCTGGAAGCTCACCTGCTCGAACAACGGGTCGAATTGCACGCAATACTCGATCAGCGCCGCGTCCGGCTCGCCGGTCAGGCTGTACTGGCCGCCGACGATATTCGAGACGTGGAACTCCAGCGTATCGCCGTCCCAGATCTGGCCGTCGACCAGGCGATAGCGGTCCCGCCGTCTGCCTGACACGACGATGATGCCGTCGCCGCCGCTGCCGTGGGCCGGCTTCACCACGAAGCTCTGGTGATCCGCTACGATCTCGGGTATGCGCCCGGTATCGCCCTGGTTGTCGATGACCCCGTAGAGTTCTGGTACCGCCATGCCGGCCTCGATGGCGAGCGTCTTGGTCAGCATCTTGTCGTCCACCCGGGGATAGAAACGGCGCTGATTGCCCTCCATGATGTAGCGGGCGTTGCGCTGGTTCAGGCCCAGCACGCCGGCGGCGCGCAACGCCCGCGCCCTCTGCCGCGGATTGAACAGTCGCCCGGCGCTCATCGCTGCAGCATGCCGCGGAAGCGGTACAGCTCCACCAGCCGGTAACCGGTGTAACGGCCGGCCAGCAGCACCAGTGCCAGAACGATCAGCAGCAGTTCGGGGAAGGTGAAGACGATGTGCTGGAGCCAGTCTATGCCCATCGCCAGGTAGGCCAGCGCAGCTACCACCAGGCTGCCCAGCCCCGCCTCGATGGCATCCCTGGGGCCGCGCTCCTCCCAGACGACGGACATACGCTCGATGGTCATCGCGATGATCACCATCGGAAACAGGGCGACGGACAGCCCGGTTTCGATGCCGAGCTTGTGAAAGACGATGCTGATGAGCAGCATCAGGAGCACCACGACGATGAGGACGGCCGTTAGACGGGGCACCAGCAGCAGGCGCAGGCGCTCCAGCAGGAAGCGTATGGAGAGTCCGAGGGAAACCAGCAGGGTGAACAGGAGGATGCCGCCGATCAGCTGCGTCTCGCGGAAGGCGAGCGCGATCAGCACGGGCATGAACGTGCCGAAGGTCTCCACACCGACGAAGTTGCGCATGAACACCATCACGAGCGCGCCGACGGGAATCATCAGCAGCACGACGTAGACCGCCTGAGTGCGGATTGGCAGGCTGAAAAGGGAGAACTCCACCAATCGCGAGCGGCGCTTCTCCGCCCGCTGGCCGGCCACCTCCAGCGTGTCCAGCTGGTTTTCCTGCACCGCCAGATTGACCTCGGGGCCGCTGCCGCCCTGTACGGTCGCCAGCGGCCGAGCGCCCCGCCACCAGACCAGGTAATCGGCGGGAATGCCTTCCTCGCCCGTGCGCGGGTCGAAGTTCACCCAGCGCAGGCCGTCGTGGATCTCGAGCCAGGGTACGATCTGTGCCTGCCGGGTCTGGCCGGTGAGCATGATGCCCCGCATCATGCGGGCCGGAATGCGCGCTGCGGCCAATATCTTCGTGACCGTCAAGACGAATCCTGCGCGGGTTTCGGACAGGCTCAGCAGCAGCTCGACGTTTTGTCCCGGCGAAGGATCGTTGAGCCGGTGCAGCAGCTCGGCGGTGAACGAGGCGGGGTCCGCCGACTGCTCCCGCACCTGCTCCACCAGCACTTCCATGGCCGTATTGAACGGCTCCTCCAGCGTGGGAGGCGGCGGAAACGGGGGCGTGGTGTCGGACTGACGGCTGGAAGGATCCTCGTAGAGCACGGCGCGATAGTAGAGCGTCTGCGGGCCGTCGGCACGCCGGATCGCCCACTGGGCCTCGCGGCCGCCGCTGTCGAAGTTAACGCTGAAGCCGTAGCCTTTCGACACAGAGTTCTCGGTGAGCAGCGTGTAGCCCGGTGTGAGGGTGGGCAGCTGCAGCGTCGCCTTGATGGAGCCGGGTCCGCCGATGAAGCTGATCGCCGCCTCCACCGTCCACACCGTCGTCTGCTGATCTTCCGTGACCGGCAGCCCGAGAACCCGCCACTTGTAGGCGAAGGTTGCCAGCGCTGTTACCGTGAGCAGCGAGGCGATGACGAGAAGATAACGCCGGCTCATGTCTCCGGTGCGGCCGTCACGCCGTCTCCGCCAGGCCCGTGGCGTGGCGCACAGCCATGCGCCGGAGGGGGCCGATGCGGTTGAACAGCCGCATGCCATCCATGCGGATCCTCGCAACCGCGGCCGAGTCCAGGCCGAAGAAGCGCTGCAGCGCATCCAGGAAGATCAGCGTGCGCATGTTCTCGCCCTTGCGCGCCCGCTCGTAGCGCCGCAGCACGGGGCGATCGCCGGCATCCTCGCCCGCGCGCCGAGCCGCGCCAATGCAGCGGGCCAGCTCGCCGGCGTCGCTGAATCCCAGGTTCACGCCCTGGCCCGCCAGGGGATGCACCGCATGGGCCGCATCGCCTGCCAGCACGAGCCGGCTGCCCACGTAGTCCGGCGCGTAGGAGGCGGCCAGCGGAAAGCTGCCCCGCGGCCCGGCCACCGCGAGCGCCCCCAGTACGCCGTCGGTGGCCTCGGTCAGCCGCGCCCCCAGATCCTCATCGGGGAGATCCATCAGCTCGGCGCAGACCCCGGTATCGGTGGACCAGACCACCGAGCAGCGTCCGTCGCCGAGCGGCAGCAGGGCCACCGGGCCGGACGGCAGAAATCGCTGCCAGGCGGTGTCGCGATGACGCCGCTCCGGCCGGACGTGGGTCACCAGCGCGTCCTGGGGGTAACGCCGGCTGCGCACCGGCATGCCGGCCAGTCGGCGCACGGCGGAACGGGCGCCGTCCGCGCCCACGACCAGGGCGGCATCCAGGTGCCCGCCGTCCGCCAGCGTGAGCCGCGCCGCCCTCGCACCTCCATCCAGGCCTTCCACCCGCGTGTCGAAATGCCAATGTATGCCGCCCTCGCCGGCACCGAGCGCCTGGTAGAGGACATGTCGGATCAGCTCGTTTTCGACGATGTGGCCCAGCTCCGGCAGGCCGAGTTCATCGGCCGCGAAACTGAGCGCCTCGCTGCCCTGTGCCTCGCCACGGGCATCCCAGACGCACATCGCGCTGTAGGTACCCATGCGGCCGCGGGGGATCGCCTGCCATGAGCCGCAGCGCTCGAGCAGGGCGGCGGAACCCGGGGAAACGGCAGAGACGCGCAGACCCACGTCGGCGGTCCCGTCGAAGGCCGGCGGCCCGCCGGCATCGATGACGGCGAGGCGCAGCGTATCGTCCTCACGCCGCAACAGGCCGGCCAGGGCGAGGCCCACCATACCTGCACCGACGATGGCGACGTCGACCTCCGGCCTCACCTGAGCGGCACCCCCCTGGACAAGCGTGGCAGACGTCCCGCGAGGCCCATAGTGTGGCGGGCGAACGCGCGCTTGGCGCCCGGGATGAGATCGAGCCCCAGCATGCCGATGCCGCGAGCGGCGCGCGCGGCCTCCCGCTCGCTGCCGAACAGGCGCACGAGACCGTCGGTAAAGCCCACCACCTTACGCTGATCACCGCGCCGCCAGTCGACGTAGCGTGACAGCAGGGCGGCGTCACCGGGGTCCTCGCCGGCGGCCTTCGCCTCGGCGACCAGGTCGGCGAGCGCCGCCACATCGCGCATGCCCAGGTTGTAGCCCTGCCCCGCCACCGGATGCAGACCGTGGGCTGCGTTACCTATGGCGACGACCCGGCCCGCGCAGAGCCGCTCGGCCCGGGTGAGCGACAGGGGATAGGCCACCCGCCGGCCCACCCGGCTCAGGCGACCGAGACGCCAGCCGAACACCGCCTGGAACTCCGCCAGAAAAGCCGCGTCCTCCAGCGCCATCGTCCGCTCGGCCTCGGCCGGCGGCAGCGTCCAGACGAAGGCGCTGCGTCCCTCGGTGAACGGCAGCAGCGCCACCGGGCCGTCCTTCGTGAAGCGCTCGTAGGCGATGTTCTCGTGGGGCCGTGCCGTGGCGAGGTTGCCGGTGATTGCCACCTGGTCGTAGGGGCGCTCCTCCATGTTGATACCGACGGCCGCGCGCACCGCCGAGCGCGCGCCGTCCGCCGCCACCAGCAGCGCCGCTTCCAGCCGCTCCTCGCGTTTGCCGTCCCGCCACGCCACCTCCGCCGTCACGGCCTCCGCCGTCTGGGTCACCGCCCCGATACGTGCCGGGCGGTAGAGAGCCGGGCCGCCCTCCACAGCCAGGCTGTCCAGCAGTGTCCGGCCGAGAACCCGGTTCACGACCACGTAGCCCAGCGCCTCGACGCCCTGCTCCTGCGCCTCGATGCGGCAGAAGCCGAAGCTGCCCCGGTCCGACACGTGGATGGCGCGGATGGGCGTGGCCGACGCCGCAATGGCGGGCCACAGGCCCATGGCGGTGAAGGCTCGCTGGCTCGCGCGGGACAGCGCCGTGGAGCGGTCGTCGAAGCTCGGCTGGGTCGCCGCGCCCGGCTCCACCGGCTCGACGACGGCCACGCGCAGGCCCAGCGGCGCGAGCGCCCGGGCGAGGCTCGCGCCCACCATGCCGCCGCCCGCGATGATGATGTCGTATCGCTCGGTCATGATCTCATCCCGACGCCATGAGCGCCTCGACCTCGTCCGGGTCCTTCGCGAGCCCCTTCGACAGCACGTCCGGGGCGTCCCGGGTCACGGCCACGTCGTCCTCGATGCGCACGCCGATGCCGGCATAGCGTTTCGGGATGCCGCGCTTCGCCGGGATGTAGATACCGGGCTCGACCGTGGTCACCATGCCGGGCTCCAGCACCCGCCATTCGTCGCCCACCTTGTAGTCACCGACATCGTGCACGTCCATGCCGAGCCAGTGACCGGTACGGTGCATGAAGAAAGGCTTGTAGGCCTCGTCCTTCAGCAACCGGGGCAGGCTGCCGTCCAGCAGTTTCAGCTTCTTCAGCCCTTTGGTGACGACCCGCACTGCCGCGTCGTGGGGGTCGTTCCAGTGATTGCCGGGACGGGTCCGGTCGATGGCGGTCAGCTGCGCCTCGAGCACGATCTCGTAGACGGCGCGCTGCTCGGGCGTGAAGCGTCCGCTCACCGGGAACGTGCGCGTGACGTCCGAGGCGTAATAGTCGTACTCGCAGCCGGCATCGATCAGCAGCAGGTCCCCGTCGGCCAGCTCGGCCGCGTTGTCCGTGTAGTGCAGGATGCAGGCATTGATGCCGCCGCCCACGATCGGCGGGTAGGAGGGCTCGGCGCGGCGCCGCCGGAACTCGTGCAGAAACTCCGCTTCCACCTCGTATTCGTACATGCCCGGACGCGTCACCTGCATCGCCCGCTTGTGGGCCGCGACGGCGATCTTCGCCGCCTTGCGCATCGCCGCGATCTCGGCGCGGCTCTTGTACAGGCGCATGTCGTGCAGCAGGTGATCGAGCGCCACGAACTCCTGGGGCGTATGGCCGCCCGTCTTCACCGTGCGGCGCAGGGTATTCAGCCATTCCGTGACGCGGTGGTCGAACTCCGGGTAAATGCCCATGGTGTAGAACACCCGCGGTTTCGACTCCATGAGTCCCGGCAGGATGTCGTCGATGTCGGCCACAGGGAAGGCGTCGTCCGCTCCGTAGATCTCCACCGCGCCCTCGGTGCCCGCACGGTGGCCGTCCCACTGCTCACGCTCGGCATCGCGCTCGCGGCAGAACAGCACGAACTCGCCCTGTTCGCGCTCGGGCACCAGCACGGCCACGGCCTCGGGTTCCGCGAAACCGGTGAGGTAATAGAAGTCGCTGTCCTGGCGATAGCCGAACTCCACGTCGCGGCTGCGGTGGCGCAGTGGCGCGGAGGGCAGTATCGCGATCGAGTCGCGGCCCATCATCCGCATCAGCTGTCTGCGGCGTCTGGCGAATTCTTTCGGGTTCATAAGGTCCTTTCGCTCAACCGGGACGATACCCCCCGCGGGGCGCGTGATCACGCATTGTACCGGAGCGCGCCCGGCCGGGCGCGAGACCGCCGCTACTGAAGCCCCGCCGGCGCCTCGTGGCGGTCGCCGCGGATGGCGGCCAGTTCCAGGTAGAACAGCTGGACGGCCACGCGCAGGTACTCGACCAGTTCGGCCCAGGCCTCCTCGTCACCTTCGAGTCCTTCCTCCTCGTCGGCCGTCGCCTTCGTGATCTCGCTCAGGTCCGCCAGCAGCTCAGCGAGAGGCTCCTGGCGCAGCCGTTCGGCCAGGGCGGGACGGCCGCCCGCCTCGCCGAATCCATGCAGGAAACCCTGGGTCCAGTGCGCCATTGCGGAAGCACGCTCGGACATCGGACTGCCGTCGCCGGGGAGCAGCGGCATGAACGGGAAGGACGGGTCCTCGAGCTCCGCGACCGTCTCGCCCGCGAGCTCCAGCAGCGCGCGACGTGCGTCCGCC
Source organism: uncultured Woeseiaceae bacterium (assembly GCA_964602525.1). Taxonomy (GTDB): domain Bacteria; phylum Pseudomonadota; class Gammaproteobacteria; order Steroidobacterales; family Woeseiaceae; genus Lentisalinibacter. Next base: position 3,327 of record CAZRSA010000032.1, on the reverse strand, counting down.
GCAACCGGTTCCTTGCCGAACAGGCTCTCGATCCAGGCCGCTCCGGCGCGGCTGCCGTGCAGGCAGACGAGGCTGCACAGCGTCCCGTGGGCCTCGGCCGCCTCCGCGGTGGCTCCGGCCGCCGACAGCGCTTCCTGGAGTCTCGTGTGCGCGGGAGTGGCTGGGTCCGACATAATTCGCTCCGTCCGCCTCTGCGCGGCGCAGGCACCATCCTAACACCGCCGCGCCCGGCAGCCGGCGCGGGCGCAGCCGTCAATTGACCGGATTCGCCCTCACTACTATATTGCTCCCATGAGCGATCAGGTACATCAGGCATTCGCGCACGAGCTGAAAAGGCTGGAGCAGCGTCTGGACGAACTCGTCGCAGTCTGCAACCAGCTCCGGGAGGAGAACCGCTCGCTGCGTCACCGTCAGGACACGCTGATCGAGGAACGGGCGAGCCTGTTGCAGAAGAACGAGCAGGTGCGTGCGCGCGTCGAGGCCATGATCGGCCGGCTCAAATCCATGGAGCATGGCGCCTGACGCCGTGCCCCGAACAGGACGGCAACGGGTAGACGGCTATGGACGACATGTATGCCCACGTGAGCGTGCGTATCCTGGAGAAGGAATACCAGGTGTCGTGTCCGGCAAACGAGAAACCGGACCTCCTGGACAGCGCCGAACTGCTCAACTCGAAGATGAAAGAGATCCGCGACAGCGGTAAGGTTGTCGGCACGGATCGGATCGCTGTCATGGCAGCGCTCAACATGGCGAACGAACTGATCAAGGCCCGCGCCAGGGACGATGCCCTGGAGGGCAATGTGGCCGGGCGGATCAGGGCGCTGTCCGACAGGGTGGAGGCCGTGCTGGGCGACAATCGGCAGCTCGATCTCTGAACCCCGACCGCCGCTGGCGGTCACAGACATAGTTACGGCACCTCCTGCAGTGTTCGACATCGGCTGGGAAGCCTTTCGACCCTAATTACCAACCTCGGGGTCAAAGTCTGAAGGCAACATTGCGCAGATCCGCGATACGGCGGAAAGCCTGCGTTGTCTCGGCCGACCCCACCTTACGCTCTGGTTCGAGAGCGACGGCTGGTGACGGCACAGGCGGGAGGTGCCACCTCTTCCCCGCAGGACGGGACGCCCCATGCAGGCCGAGCGAGCAAGGTACAGGCGAGCCGGGCAACGGGCCCGTCTCGCACTCGACGCGGCGGCCCGCGCGCGTCACTCCGAACGCATCTGCAACCACACGGCGCATAGTGCGCTGTGGCATTCCGCCGAACGCGTCGGCCTGTACTTTGCCGCCGCGGCCGAAGTCGATGTCAGCGACCTGTTTGTAGAAGCCTTCGCGACCGGGCGCGTCGTCTTCGTGCCGGTGGTCGGCGCGACGGGTCGCATGCGCTTCGTGCGCCTCGAGCGGGATGCCGCACTCACGCGCAACCGTTACGGCATCTGGGAACCCGAAGGCACACCGGAAGCCATACCCGCGCCACAGCTCGACCTGGTGATCACACCGCTCGTCGCATTCGACTATGCCGGCAACCGTATCGGCATGGGCGCCGGTTACTACGACCGCTGCTTTTCCTTTCTGCGCCATCGAACCCGATGGCTGCATCCGAAACTCGTCGGTGCCGCGTTCTCGTGTCAACGCGTGCCTACGATACCCGCTGCTGAATGGGACATTCCGCTGTTCGCCGTCGCAACCGAGCAAGGTCTGCACCGCTGCATGCGATGACGCTGCATCGAACACCATCGTTCGATGTCACCCTCACTCGACTTTCAACTCGTCACGACGTTGTATGCGCAACGATTCGCATGACTGGAAACTTGCTGGAATTTTCAGTGTTTATGTATATACTCAACGCCGGGTACCCCGACACGGAGATGACATATGGCTACTACAGCTAGATCGAAAAAGAAGACGACGCGAAAGAAGACTGCGTCGAAGCGTGCGACAGCGCGCAAGGCACCGGCAAGGAAGAAGGTGTCCAAGAAGAAGACCACTGCGCGTAAGACGGCTGCGAAGAAGAAGCCGGCCGTGAAGAAGAAAGCGACCAAGAAGAAGGCAACCAAGAAAAAGGCCACGAAGAAGAAAGCCGCCAAGAAAAAGGCAACCAAGAAGAAGGCCACTAAAAAGAAGGCAACCAAGAAGAAGGCCGCCAAGAAAAAGCGGACCGTGAAGAAGAAGACCAAGAAGAAGGCGACCAAGAAGAAGGCCGCCAAGAAAAAGGCAACCAAGAAGAAGGCTGCCAAGAAAAAGCGGACCGTGAAGAAGAAGTCGAAGAAGAAGACGGCCAAGAAGGCGACCCGGAAAAAGGCCACGAAGAAGAAGGCCAGCAAGAAAAAGGCTAGCAGGAAAAAAGCCAGCCGGAAGCGCTGAGCGCAGTGGGAAACGGTAAGTAGCCTACGGCCTTACCGGTCGCTGACAATCTCCTCGCGGAGCATGGCAGCGACGGAATCCCGACTTGAGGAATGTGCCCGCTCCGGCGGGCACATTCCGTTCCGGCATCGGGAAAGTGAAAGGCCCCCCGCGAACGGCACCACAGAGCCCGGGGCGGCGGCCAACCCGATGTCCCTCTCATGCACAACGACGCGGAGCCCGGAACAGCGATGGATCAGACAGAGAGAAAACGCCAGGCCGCCCGTGCGGCACTCGACCATATAGAGATGGGGACCGCCCTCGGCGTGGGTACGGGGTCCACGGTCAATGAACTGATCGAGCTCCTGCCGGAGGTCGTGGACCGTCTGACCAGCGTCGTGTCGAGTTCCAGCGAAACCACCCGGCGACTCCAGGCCAAGGGCATCGAGGTCAGTGAGCTGAACAGCGTCGGCGACCTGGATCTCTACGTCGACGGCGCCGACGAGGCGACCAAGCACTTCCACCTGACGAAAGGGGGCGGCGGCGCGCTCACCCGCGAGAAGGTCATTGCCGCCGCATCGCGCAGATTCGTCTGCATCGTCGACGACTCGAAGCTGGTGGGCATGCTCGGCGGCTTCCCGCTGCCCATAGAAGTTATCCCGATGGCCCAGTCTTTCATCGCCCGGCAGGTCATCAAGTATCGCGGTCAGCCGATCTGGCGCGAAGGCGTCGTCACCGACAACGGCAACCACATCATCGACGTGCACAACCTCTCGATCCCCAATCCGGTGGAGATGGAAACCCGATTCAATCAGCTGCCCGGTGTGGTGACGGTGGGGCTGTTCGCCCATCGGCCTGCCGACGTACTGCTTGTCGCTGGTCGCGACGGCGTGCGGACCATGCGGCGCTGAGCCGCCGCGAAGTCCCCACCAAAAAAAGGAGGGCCCCTGACGGGACCCTCCTTTGTTTGGCTGGGGGACCAGGATT
>CAZRSA010000031.1:0-24639 GCA_964602525.1 uncultured Woeseiaceae bacterium | reverse complement strand
CTCCTACGTGTCCGTCGAGGGCGGACCGCTGTGGAAGCGCAGTTCGGTGTCCGGTGATGTGATCAGGTCGTTCTCGACGGCGCGGAGTTCGGCCAGGCGTTCCTCCACAACCGCCGGCTCCTCGCCCTCGCCTGCCAGCGCCAGGTAGTTCTCGAAGTGACGTGCTTCGGAGGCGAGCAGGCCCGAGTAGAGGGCGGCCATGGGCTGCTCCAGACGCGGGGCCAGCAGCGCGAAGCGTTCGCAGGAGCGGGCCTCGATGAGGGCGCCGATCAGGAGCAGGTCGGTGAGCCGGCCCGGGTCGCGGCGGCGGGCGGCGCCGCGCAGGCCGGCGGCGTAACGCGAGGCACCGAGCGGCCGGGGCTCGACGCCCAGGGTCTGCATCAGCCGCTGAACCTGCTCGTAGTGACGCAGCTCCTCCCGGGCCAGCCGGGACATCTGCCAGCCGATGTCGGTGCGCCCGGGGTAACGATAGATGAGGTTCATCGCGGTGGAGGCCGCCTTCAGCTCGCAGTTGGCATGGTCGAGGAGGATGAGGCCGGGCTCCGCCGCTGCGGCATCGACCCAGGCGGCCGGCGTGGCCGCGCCCAGGAAGCGGCGTATCGCCTCCGGCAGGCCCGGGGATACGGCGGCCGGTGCCCGACGCGAGCCGCCGGGCCTCACGGCTGCCACGCCAGCACCTCGTCGGCGCACCGGAACCGGTCCGCGGGATCCTTCGCCAGCAGGCCATCCACCAGGGGCTGCAGCTGCGCGCATGCCGGCGGCAGGCGGGGGACCTCCTCGTGGCCGTGTTTGTAGATAATGCCCATGGCCGAGTCGGCGGTGAACGGTTTCTCGCCGGTCAGCATCTCGTAGAGGATGACGCCCAGGCTGTAGAGGTCCGAGCGCTCGTCGGTGGCCCGTCCGTGGCCCTGCTCCGGGCTCATGTAATAGGGCGTGCCGAAGATCTCGCCGGTGCCGGTGATCTCGGCGCGCAGCCGCAGCCGCTTGGCCAGCCCGAAGTCGATGAGCGCGATACTGTCGTCCTCGCGCAGCATGATGTTGCCGGGTTTCAGGTCCCGGTGCAGGATGCCCACGGCATGGATGGACTTCAGCGCGCCGGCGATCTGGCGCGTGACGTCCAGTGCTTCGTCGGCGTCCATGCCGGCGCGGATACGCGTGCGCAGATCGCCCGCCGGAAAGTACTCCATGGCGATGCAGGCGTGGTCGTCACCGACGCCGAGTTCGTGGATGCGCACGATATTCGGGTTGTCGAGCTCGGCAATCACCTCGAACTCCTGCAGGAAACGGTTCAGCGGGTCCTCGTCCGTGACGTCCGGCACCTGACGCAGGATCTTCAATACCACCTCGCGGCCGGTGGATTCGTGCTCGGTGAGATACACCGCCGAGCCGTCGCCCGAGGCGATCTTGCGCTTCAGCCGGTAGCCGCGCGCGCTGCCCCGCCCGCCGGCGTCGCCGAAGAACAGGCTGTCGGTGGAGGCGAGGCTGCGGCGCGAGCTCAGCGCCCGGCGCAGCGCGGCAATCAATGCCGCATGACCGATCTCGGACTTGTGGAAGAAGCTCTGCGCGCCGTACTGCAGCGCACGGGCGCCGGCGGCCGGGTCCCGGCTGGCGGTGAAGAAGACGACCGGCGGAAAAGAGGGCCGCGTACACCAGCGGCGCAGGGCCTCCAGCCCGTCCATGCTGCCGAGGCGATGGCCGATCAGGATCACGTCGTGGCTGGCGCCGCCGAAGGTGTCGGCCAGGGGGCCGGAGACGTGGGGGTCGTATTCGGTGATGATCGCGTCGCGCCAGACGGTGGTGATGTGATGCATCAGCAGCGTGCGGAATTCCGGATGGGCGTCGATGATCATGAATCTGTGGCTCATCCGGGGGTCCCCGCCGCGCGGACTCAGACGGTGCGCATGGCCGCGTCGCTGTCTTCGGTATCCCCGTCCCCGGCCGCGGCCGCTCCGACGTCGCCCTCCAGCCCCAGGAAGAGCTGCTTGGCCTCGTCGGAGCGCTGGCTCTCGAGCTGGTGCAGGTACTCCTCGGTGACGTCGCCGGTGACGTATTCGCCCGAGAAGCAGGAGGTGTCGAAGCGATTGATTTCGGCGTCGTCGTGCTGCACCGCCCGCACCAGGTCGCCGAGGTCCTGGTAGATCAGCCAGTCCGCGCCGATCAGCTTCTCCACCTCTTCCTCCGAGCGGCCGTGGGCCACCAGCTCGCCGGCCGCGGGCATGTCGATGCCGTAGACGTTGGGGTAGCGCACCGGCGGCGCGGCGGAGGCGAAGTAGACCTTGCGCGCGCCGGCCTCACGGGCCATGCGGATGATCTGCTGGGAGGTGGTACCGCGGACGATGGAGTCGTCCACCAGCAGCACGTTCTTGCCCCGGAACTCGAGGTCGATGGCGTTCAGCTTGCGCCGCACGGAGCGCTCGCGCATGGCCTGCCCCGGCATGATGAAGGTACGGCCGATGTAGCGGTTCTTGATGAAGCCCTCGCGGTACTTCACGCCCAGGTTGTGGGCCACCTGCACCGCCGCCGTGCGGCTGGTATCCGGGATGGGGATGACCACGTCGATATCGTGGTCCGGGCGCTTCGCCAGGATCTGCTCGGCCAGCGTCTCGCCCATGCGCAGCCGGGTCTTGTAGACGCTCAGCCGGTCGATGATGGTGTCCGGGCGGGCGAAGTAGACGAACTCGAAGATGCAGGGCGCGTAGGCACGCTGCTCGGCGCAGGTGCGCATGTGCAGCTCGCCCGCCGTATCCACGAACACCGCCTCGCCGGGCAGCAAGTCCCGCACCAGCCGGAAGCCCAGCGCGTCCAGCGCCACGCTCTCGGAGGCCACCATGTATTCGGTGCCTGCCGGCGTCCGGCGGGTCCCGAGCACCAGCGGACGGATGCCCCAGGGGTCGCGGAACGCCAGCATGCCCTGGCCGATGATCAGCGCGGTCACCGCGTAGCCGCCCCGGCAGCGCTCGTGCACGGCGGCGACGGAGTCGAACACGACGTCCGGCGTGAGGCCGCCGTTGGCGCGCTGCTGCAGCTCGTGGGCGAAGACGTTCAGCAGCACCTCGGAGTCGGAGCCGGTGTTGAGATGCCGCCGGTCCTCGCGCCGCAGCAACTCGGACAGCTCGGCGGCATTGGTCAGGTTGCCGTTGTGCCCGAGGCAGATGCCGTAGGGGGAGTTCACGTAGAACGGCTGGGCCTCGGAGGAACTGGAGCAGCCGGCCGTGGGATAGCGCACGTGGCCGATGCCCAGGTTGCCCTTCAGCCGCAGCATGTGGCGCTGGTGGAAGACGTCGCGTACCAGCCCGTTGCTCTTGCGCACGTGCAGCCGTTGACCGTCCCAGGTGACGATGCCCGCGGCATCCTGACCTCGGTGCTGCAGCACCGTCAGGGCATCATAGATGGCCTGGTTGACCGGGCTCGTGCCCGCGATGCCGACTACGCCGCACATCGGATACTCCCGGGCGCCTCAGGTACGCGTTTCATCGGGCCCCTCCACACCGTCCGTGCCGCCCGCCCCGTCGATGACCTCCAGGGCCCGGGGGGCCAGCACCCGGATGCCGTTGCCGATGCGCTCGGCGTAGGGCATCAGCCGCGACTCCTGCCACCACTGGTCCTGCGAGAAGCCGAGGTAGCCGCCCGCGAGCGCCAGCACGCCGGCCAGCAGCGCGCCGCGGCCGAAGCCGAAACCGAGCCCGAGGAAGCGGTCGGTGCCACTGAGACCGGTGGCCTCCACCAGCATCGAGATCAGCCAGCCGACCAGGCCGCCGATCAGCAGCACGGCCACGAAGACGAGCCCGCGCCCGATCCAGGCCTGCAGGGCCACCGAGCCGATCCAGTCGCCGGCCACCGTCTCCACCACGCCGGCCCCGAGGGGCGCGAGCTGGAAGGCCAGCCAGATGGCGATTACCAGGGAGAGGACGGAGATGGCTTCCTTGAAGAACCCGCGCCAGGCCCCGACGATCATCGAGATCAGGACCAGCACGGCGATGGCGATGTCTGCGACCGGGACCATAGGGTGTTTTCGCTCGGGACGGCGGGGCCGCTGCGCCCTGCCGCCATCAGTTTAACAGACTGTTCAGCGCCTCACGGGTGGGCGACGACCTGGCCGCGCTGACCCGCTTTCGCCAGCGCCGCGGCCACTTTCTCCGCCTCTTCGCGGCTGCCCTGCGGCCCGACGCGCACCCGGTGCAGCGTGCGCCCGCCGCTCTCCACCCGGCTCAGGAACGCCGCGAAACCGTCGTCGCGCAGGTCGGCTGCAAGGCCCTCGGCGTTCTCCTCGTTCGAGAAGCTGCCGAGCTGCACCGCCCACAGCGAGCCGGCCGCGACCGGTTGCTGCTGCCCGGGCGGCGTGGCTTGGACTTCGTCCTGCGGCGCGGGTTGCGGCTCCGGCTCGGATTCAGGCTCCGGTTTTGGCTCGGGTTGCGGCTCGCTCGCCGCGGCCGGCGCCGGCGCAGCCGTCGGCTCCGGCGCCGCAGTATCGGGTTCGGCGGCCGGCGTCTCCTGCGCCGCGGCCGTGCTGCCGCCGTCGCCGGACGGCGCCGGCAGCGGGCGGGTGGCCGGCGGTGGATCGGTGATTTTCTCCTCCCGGCCGGGCGGCGGTTCCAGCACGATGCGCCGGGTCCGGGTGGGCTGCCCCTCCTGACCGGGCAGGTCCACGCCCTGGCGGACGGTCCCGCCGTCTTCCTCCGGGCCGTCCAGGAACACGGGAATGACCAGCCAGGCCACGGCAACGAGCACGATGGCCCCGGTCAGACGTTCTTTGGTCGATCGATCCATTGCGGCCGGAAACTAATCCTCGATTCTGCCCGGCGGGCGGGTCGTTGACGTCGCGTCCTGCAAAACGGGTGAAGGCGGCGAGTATAGCCGAAGCGCCTCCAGCGCGGGGCCGACCAGGTGGAAGGAGCCTGCGGCCACCACCCGGTCGCGGGGACCCGCCAGGCTCTGTGCCCGGGCGACCGCGGCGGCCACCGAGGACTCGATGCGGCAGGGCCGGCCCGTGGTGTTCGCGACCACGGCGGCAAGCGCGGCGGCCGGCGTGCCCCGGGGCGTATCCAGCGGCACCGCCAGCCACTCGTCCACGACGCCGGCGAGCGCGGTGGTGAATTCCACCGGGTCCTTGTCCGCGAGCAAACCGACCACGCCGAAGGTGGTGCCGGCGGCGGGTTCGCCGGCCAGCCGCTGCGCCAGCGCACGGGCCGCGGCGCCGTTGTGGGCCACGTCCAGCCACCAGTCGGCGCCGGCGCGCAGCCGCTGCTGGCGCCCCGCCGGGCCCGGCAGCGCGAGCGCCCGGCTCACGGCACCGGGCTCGAGCCAGTCGTCGAGACAGAGCGCCTCCAGCAGGGCGAGGACGGCGGCGGCGTTGGCCACCTGCTCCGGCCCGCCGTACGCCGGCCGGGGCAGATGGGCCAGGGTGATGCGCCGGCCCTCCCAGTCCCAGTGATCCGCCGTACCGCCGTCGCCGGCCGGCGCCCGGAAATCCCGGCCCGGCAGCCGCAGGTCGGCGCCGATCGCCGCGGCGTGTTCGGTTACCGTCTTCGGCGGCTCGCTCCCGCCGAATACCGCCGGCCGCCCCTGGCGCATGATGCCCGCCTTCTCCCGGCCGATGGATTCCACGTCGCTGCCCAGCCACTCCTCGTGGTCCAGCGCGACGCTGGTGATGATCACGCCGTCGGCGTCCACGACGTTGGTGGCATCCAGCCGCCCGCCGAGGCCCACCTCCAGCAGCACGCAGTCCGCGCCGGCGGCCTCGAAGGCGGCCAGGGCGGCCAGCGTGCCGTATTCGAAGTAGGTCAGCCGCACCTCGCCCCGCGCCGCCTCCACCCGGCGGAAGGCCACCATGATGGCGTCGTCGTCCGCCTCCCGGCCATCGATGCGGATGCGCTCGTTGTAGCGCAGCAGATGGGGCGAGGTGTAGACGCCGGGCGCGCGCCCGGCCTCCCGCGCCAGGTGCTCCAGCAGGGCCACGGCCGAGCCCTTGCCGTTGGTGCCGCCCACCGTGATCACCAGCGGCGGGCGCGCCAGCGCCATGGCGCCGAGCACCCGCGCCACCCGCTCGAGGCCGAGTTCGATCTCGGCCGCACTGAGCCCGGACTGCCAGGCCAGCCATTCGTCGAGGGTGGCGAAGTCCCTCATGCTGCCGAGGGGGCACTCACGGGGCGGGAGCCGGATCAGGAAGAGGCCGGCAGGGGCGAGGCGCGCCGCTCCAGCATGGCGATGACGTCGGCGATGGTGTCACGCATCTGCCGGCGGTCGACGATCATGTCCAGCGCGCCGTGCTCCAGCAGGAACTCGCTGCGCTGGAAGCCCTCCGGCAGCGTCTGGCGCACCGTCTGCTCGATCACCCGGGGACCGGCGAAACCGATCAGCGCCCGGGGCTCTGCGATGTTCACGTCGCCCAGCATGGCGAGGCTGGCCGACACGCCGCCGGTGGTGGGGTCGGTCAGGACCGAGACGAAGGGCACCTTCGCCCGGGCAAGCGCCGCCAGCGCGGCGCTGGTCTTGGCCATCTGCATCAGCGAGAACAGCGCCTCCTGCATGCGGGCGCCGCCGCTGGCCGAGAAGTTGACCAGCGGCATACTGGTCTCACGGGCGTGCTCGGCCGCGCGGGCGAAGCGCTCGCCGACCACCGAACCCATGGAGCCGCCCATGAAGCGGAACTCGAACGCCGAGCAGACCACCGGACGGCCGTGCAGGGTGCCGGTGGCGGTGACCAGCGCGTCCTTCTCGCCGGTCTGCTTCTGGGCCTGGGACAGGCGGTCGCGGTAGCGCTTGCTGTCGCGGAACTTCAGCGGGTCGCGGGGCTGGACGCCGGCGTCCAGCTCGTTGACGGAGTCCTTGTCCAGGAACGCATCCAGGCGCTGCCGCGCGGAGATACGGATGTGGTAGTCGCATTTGGGGCACACGTACAGGTTGCGCTCCACCTCGGCCCGGTAGAGCTGGGCGTCGCAGGCCTGGCACTTGATCCAGATGCCTTCCGGCACCGACCGGGTGCGTCCCTCCGTGCTGATGCGCGAAGGCATGATTTTCGAGAACCAGCTCATGCGGCGATGATACCCCCTCGTCCCCTCCCTGTCAGACCGCCGGCGAACCGTCCGGCAGGGACGGCGGCAGGCGGGCGAAGTCCCGCCCGTCCGGCAGTCCGAACTCCGGCGGGTAGTCCACGGCCACCAGCGTCAGGCCGGCGGCGGGCGCGGCGAAGGCGGCGGCGGTGCGGTCCCGGCCGGCCAGTATCTCGGCCGCCCAGTCCGGCTCCCGCTCGCCCCGGCCGATGGTGATCAGCAGACCGGCGATATTGCGCACCATGTGCTGCAGGAACGCGTTCGCGCTCACGTCGACGGCCACCCACTCGCCCCGCCGGATCACGGTCACGGCCGTGACGTTGCGTACCGGCGAGCGGGACTGGCAGCCGGCGGCGCGGAAGGCGGAGAAGTCGTGCTCGCCCACCAGGTGGCGCGCCGCCGCGCCCATCAGCCCCTCGTCCAGCGGCTGGTGGACCCAGCAGGCCCGGTGGCGGTACAGCGACGAGCGCACGGGGCGGTTCAGTATCAGGTAGCGGTAGCTGCGCGACAGCGCGGAGTAGCGGGCGTGGAAGTCCGGACCGACGGTGCGGGCCCAGCTCACGCTGACGTCGGCGGGCAGGTTGCTGTTGGTGCCCAGCAGCCAGCTGCGCAACCGGCGGCTCACCGGCGGTGCGAAGTGAACCACCTGACCGGTGGCGTGCACGCCGGAGTCGGTGCGCCCGGCGCAGACCGCCTCCACCGGCGCATCGGCGACGGCCGACAGCGCGGCCTCGAAGGCGTTCTGGATGGCGCGGCCGTGGGACTGGCGCTGCCAGCCCTGGAAGGCGGTGCCGTCGTACTCGACGCCCATTGCTATCCGCTCGGCCATCCGGCCGGCCATCCGCTCGCCGCTGCGTTCTGCGACGCCCGGGGCGCTGCCCTGGCCGGCGGTGGTGTCGTCTGCGCTGGACATGGCTGGCCGTGCCGCCCGACGCGGGGGCGGGCTACCCGTCGGGCGTCAACCGGGCAGCGCGTCCAGCAGCCGGTTGGCTTCCTGGCGCTGGCCCTCGTCGCCCTCCTCGAGCACTTCCTGCAGGATGCTGCGGGCTCCCTCCGGATCGCCCATGTCCACGTACGCCCGGGCCAGGTCGAGTTTTGTGCCGACCTCCGTCTGGGTGCGACCCTCGCCGCTGCCTTCCAGCGCGGTGTCCGTCGGCGCATCGTCCTCGTCGGCGAGGTCCTCGCCCACGTCGAGGTCGAGGATGGAGTCCAGCTCGTCGTCGTCGAACACGTCGGCGCTGAAGCGGCCCGTCGCGTCCGTCGAGCCGGGCTGCTCCACCGTGTCGTCCTCGTCGCGGGGCGTCTCCAGGTCGCCGAGGTCGCTCTGCTTGATGGCGGCCGTGAGATCGTCCAGGTCCAGGTCGACGTCCTCGCCGCCGAGGCCGGGCATGACTCCCGTTTCCGCAGAGTCGGACGCCTCCTGGTCCAGCGCCTCGGTCTCCGCGAAGTCCGGATCGGTGGCGGGCGCGAGTGTGGTCGCCTCGTCGTCGCCGAGCTGCTCGCCGCGGCGCGCATCGCCGCTCTCGTCGGCTCCGACGGGCTCGTCGGCGCCTGCGCCGCCCGGTGCCAGCATCGTGGCCTCCTCGTCACCCAGCACGTGGGTCTCGCCGGTGCGATCGCGGAGGTCCTCGCGGAGATCCTCCCCGGATTCGTCCTCGTCGTCCGCCAGGTCCTCTTCCTGGAAATGCAGCACGGTAGCCGACCGCTCGTCGGATTCGCCGATCCCGGGCAGATCCAGACCAAGGTCGTCGAGATCGATTTCGGCGGTCTGCTCGGAACGGCGCTGTTCCTCTTCGCTGCTCAACGGCAGCTCTGTGGCGGCCTCCCCGGCCCAGGCCTCGATGGTCGGCGTCTCCTGGGTGATTTCGTCGTCCGCGTCTTCCCCGGCCGGTGTCTCCAGCGTCGGCGATTCCCGGGTGTCCTCCTCCTCGAACGGGGTTTCCAGGGTCGGCGATTCCTGGGTGTCCTCGTCGTACGGAGTCTCGAGGGTCGGCGACTCCTCGGTGGGCTCTTCGGCGCCGTACTCCCCGGCCGACGCCTGGTACTCGCCCGTCTCGGCCAGATCGGTCGGGTCCAGCAGCATTTCGTTGGTACCGGTGCGCTCGCCCGTCTCGTCCAGCACGAAGTCCAGGCCGCCCGAAGTTCCCTCCAGATCCGCCTCGCCGCTGTCTGCGTCACCGTCGAACGACAGGTCGAATTCGCCCCCTTCCTCGGAGCCGAAGTCCACGTCCAGCGTGCCGACCCCGCTCTCCTCGTCGAACGACAGGTCGACGTCGCCGCCCCCGGCTGCCGCGGCGCCCTCGAACAGCTCGTGCTCCGGCGCGATCTGCCGGCCCATGATGACGATCTTGTCCCAGTCGGAACCCTTCTCGCCGCCCTCGCCACCGAGGGCATCGTGCAGATTCTCGGCCGCGTCCACGAACGCGTCCTTGTTGCCCCAGACGAAGTACACCTCCGCGAGCTTCGCCCTGAGGCCCGCGCGGTCCGGGTCTGCCGCGATCGCATTGCGGATGAGATCCGCGGCCTGGTCGTACAGGCCGTAGGCCATGTGAAAGTCGGCTTCGGCCAGCGGATCGGACTGATCGAGGTTGATCGCCGTCTCGCTGCTGAAGGTATCCTCCAGGGAGTAGGTGCTGCTCGCTCCGGTGTCCGACCGCTCGTCGGCCGCCGCAGCCGCCGCGCCGGCCGCTGCCGCACCCGCCGCCGCTGCCATGCCGGCGTCCTCGGGCTCCGCCTCCTTCTCGACGACCACGAACGAATCGTCGTCGCTGGCCAGCGCGCGCAGCCGCTCGGTGGCCTCGCGCTCCTCGTCATCGTCGACTTCCTCCAGCGCCTCCCAGGTGCCGGTGCTGTCCTCGGCTTCGCCGCCGCGGCGGCGCGCCAGCATGAGCAGGAGCAGGCCGACGACCACCACGCCCAGGCCGACGTAGGTCCAGATGCTGCCCAGCAGCCCGCCCAGCATGCCCATGATGCCGCCATCCTCTTCGGGCTGAGTGGTCACCACCGCAGGCGTAGTTCGCTCGGGGGCCGTCTCCTCGACGGCGGGCTCCGCCGCAGCCGGACCCGGCTCTTCGGCGGCTTCCTCCGCGTCCGCCGGTTCGGTCTCGGCAAAAATCTCGCCGTCGTCGGCGGCCGCCTCGCCCTCTGCTTCGAGGTCGACGCCCGGTGCGACCGCGGCCGTTTCCTCGTCTTCGACCGGCGTCGGCGCCGGCTCCGCCGATTCCTGCAGGGTCGCGAGCTGTTGCCGCAGCGCAGCCAGTTCCTGGTCGCGGATCGCCAGCTGGCGCTCGCGCTCGGCCAGTTCGGCCTCGAGCCGACGAACCCGCTCCGCCTCGCCCGGGCCCGCGCCGGGCGCTGCCGTGCCGCGCGCGTCGGCAGCCGGTGTCGGCGCAGCCGCAGCCCCGGGCTCCCCGTCGGGCGGAACCAGCCGCAGGCTGCCGGCGGACTCGCCGCCACGCCACGCCTGGTTCTGGCGGCTGACCTCGGCCACCGCCTCCGAGCGGTTGATGCCGTACATCGCATCCTCGGACGGCACGCGCAGAACGGCCCCCTCGCGCAGATAATTGATGTTGTCGTCGAAGGCCTCGGGGTTGTTCTCGTACAGGGCCACCATGACCTGATTCATGGTCAGCCCGCTGCCCGCCGGTCGCACGCGCTCGGCGATACCCCACAACGTCTCGTTGCGTTGCACCCGGTAGGTGTCGCCCGAGTCGAGTGCCGGAGCGGCCCGCTGTCCGGGCTCCGGCGCACGCCGGATACTGCCGGCATCGGCGCGGCGCGCACTCGAGTCGGCGGGAGCCTGCACGGGCGCGGCCTGCTGCCCGGCGTCGTTCTCGCCGCCTGCAAAAGTGGGCGGGTTGAGCAGCACGGTGTACTCGCGCAGCAGGCGGCCCCGCGGCCACGTGGCCTCGGCCAGGAAGGTGACGAAAGGTTCCGTGACCGGCTCGCGCGAAGTGACCCGGACCAATCCGCGGTTACCCGGCAGCGGCCGGATCTCGAACCGGAAGCCGCTCAAAAAAGGAGGACGGTCGATGCCGTAGCGCCGGAAGGTCTCGGTCGGGGCAAGCCGCACCGTGAGTCCCTCCAGTTCTTCGGGTGTCACCGACAGGAGTTCGATCTCGGCGCGGAAGGGCTCGTTCAGCGCCGACTCGAGCCTGATGTCCCCGAGGCCCAGGGCCTGAGCCGTCCCCGACCACGCCAGGAGCAGGATCAGCGTGGCACCAGCGAGTCTTCCGAGCATAAGTCTTCTCCGGCTGATAAAACTGACCCGCAGTCGCGCGACGCGGGCGGGCTGCGGGGTCAGAATACCAAGCTCGTTTAACATTAATCCCACGGCAACTATAGCTTATAAATGATTTTTGACCAATATTTCAGCTATTTGCACGCTATTTAGAGCGGCGCCCTTACGTACGTTGTCCGACACCACCCAGAGGTCGATGCCCGAGGGGTGACTGATGTCCTCGCGGATGCGGCCGACGAACACCTCGTCGGTGCCGGCGGCCTCGGTAACGGCCGTGGGGTAGGCGCCGGCCTCGTGGCCGTCGAGCACCTTCACCCCCGGCGCATCCACCAGCAGCGAGCGCACGTCGTCGGCGCTCAGCTTCACCTCGGTCTCGATGTGCACGGCCTCGGAATGGCCGTAGAACACCGGCACCCGCACCGCCGTGGGATTCACCTCGATGGTGTCGTCGTCGAAGATCTTGCGGGTCTCCCACACCATCTTCATCTCTTCCTTGGTGTAGCCGTTATCCAGGAAGACGTCGATGTGGGGCACGGCATTGAACGCCACTCGCTTCTCCGCGCCCTCCTCGTCCGGCGGATTGCCGCCCAGCATGGCCGCGGAGTCCCTCGCCAGCTTCTCCACGGCGCTGCGCCCGGCGCCGGACACCGCCTGATAGGTGGCGACGTTGATGCGCAGGATGCGGGCGCGGTCGTGGATGGGCTTGAGCGCCACGAGCAGCTGCATGGTGGAGCAGTTGGGATTGGCGATGATACCCCGGGTGGTGTAGCCCGCGATGGCCTCCGGGTTCACCTCCGCGACCACCAGCGGGATGTCGTCGTCGTAACGGAAGAACGAGGTGTTGTCGACGACCACGCAGCCCGAGTCCCAGGCCCGGGGCGCGTGCACCTCCGAGACGGAGCCGCCGGCGGAGAACAGCGCGATCTGCGCCCGGGAGAAGTCGAATTCGGCGAGATCCTCCACGTCGACCTCCTCGCCGCGGAAGGTCACGGTGCGCCCGACCGAGCGCGCACTGGCGAGCGGATAGAGCCGCCCCACCGGGAAGCCCCGGCTCTCCAGTATCCCGATCATGGTTTCGCCCACGAGGCCGGTGGCCCCGACGACTGCGACGTCATACGTATTCGACATGGCTTGCTCGTTATCTCTTTACGTCTCTGATGCCTGCAGGAGAGCCTTCGGGCCCGATCCCTGACCGCGTTCCGTTGCGCGCCGGCGAGCCATCAATCCGCCGCCGCAACGACATCCGCATTCTGCCCCCGATGCCGCAGATAATGATCCATCAGCACCAGCGCGACCATGGCCTCGGCGATGGGCGTGGCGCGGAGCCCCACGCAGGGGTCGTGCCGGCCCTTGGTGACGATGTCCGTCTCCGCCCCGCTCCGGTCCACCGTGCGGCCGGGGATGCGGATGCTCGAGGTCGGCTTCAGCGCGATGCTCACGAGCACGTCCTGGCCGCTGGAGATGCCGCCCAGCGTACCGCCCGCCCGATTGCTCAGGAAGCCGCCGGCGTCGATCTCGTCCCGGTGCTCGCTGCCCTTCTGTGCAACCACGGCGAAACCCGCTCCGAATTCCACCCCTTTTACCGCGTTTATGCTCATCAAACCGTGAGCCAGGTCCGCCTCCAGTTTGTCGAATACGGGCTCGCCGAGGCCGACGGGCATGCCGCTCGCGCGCACGGTCACGCGCGCGCCGATGGAGTCGCCGGCCTTGCGGAGCGAGTCCATGTAGGCCTCGAACTCCGGCACCCGCTCCGGATCCGGGCAGAAGAAGGGGTTGTCCTCCGCGGCCGCCGGGTCCTTCGCCTCGATCACGTGGGGGCCGAGCTGGGAGACATAGCCGTGGATGACAACCCCCAACCGCTCGGCCAGGTACTTCCTGGCGATGGCGCCGGCGGCCACCCGCATGGTGGTCTCCCGGGCCGAGGCCCGGCCGCCGCCCCGGTAGTCGCGGATGCCGTATTTCCGCTGGTAGGTGTAGTCCGCGTGGCCGGGGCGGAACTTGTCCTTTATCTCGGAGTAGTCCTTCGATTTCTGGTCGGTGTTCTCGATCACGAGACCGATCGGGGTGCCCGTGGTCTGGCCCTCGAACACCCCGGACAGTATCTGCACCTGGTCCGGCTCGCGCCGGGGGCTCACGTGACGGCTCTTGCCCGGACGGCGGCGCTCGAGATCCCGCTGAATGTCGGCCTCGGCGAGCGCCATGCCCGGCGGGCAGCCGTCCACCACGCAGCCCAGCGCCGGGCCGTGGCTCTCGCCGAATGTGGTGACCGTGAATAGCCGGCCGAACGTGTTTCCCGACATGCTTCGCTCAGGTTGTCGTATCGCCGGCGGCGTGCGCGAGATCGCCGGCTGTCAGAAGGAAGACGCCGCTGCCGCCGTGCTCGAACTCGAGCCAGACGAACGGCAGTTCGGGCCGCGCCCGCTCCAGCGCTTCCTGGCTGTCCCCCACCTCGACCACCAGTACACCGTCCGGCGCGAGATATGCGGCCGCATGATGCAGGATACTCCGCACCGATGCCAGACCGTCGTGGCCGGCGGCAAGACCGATGGCCGGCTCGCGGCGATACTCCGCCGGCATGGCCGCCATGGCCTCGGCGTCCACGTAGGGCGGATTGCTGATGATGAGTTCGTAGCGCCTGCCGGCCACGGGCGCGAACAGGTCGCCCTCGAGCAGCTCCACCCGCTCGGCGAGGCCGTGTTCGGCGACGTTGCGCCGGGCGACCGCCAGCGCCTCCGGCGAGACGTCCACCGCATCCACCCGGGCCTCCGGGAACGCGTGGGCGAGGGCGCAGGCGATGCAGCCGCTGCCGGTGCCGAGGTCGAGGATGCGCCGCACCCGCTCAGGCTGCACCCAGGGCTCGAAGCGCTCGACGATGAGCTCGGCCAGCGGCGAGCGCGGCACCAGCACCCGTTCGTCCACGTGGTAGCGGCGCCCCGCGAACCAGGCCTCGCCCAGCAGATAGGCGAGCGGGACGCGCTCGCGCCGGCGCCGCGTGGCCAGCTCCGCGATGCGCCCGCGCTCGGCGCGGCTCAGCAGCTGCTCCGGCGCGCCCGGGTCGTCGAAGTCGAGCCCGGCGACGGAGAGCACCAGCCAGGCCGCCTCGTCCAGGGAATCGGCCGTACCGTGGCCGTAATAGAGCTCCCCGGCCTCGAACCAGTCGCTCAGCCAGGGGATCGCATCGCCGATGCGGGGCGGGATGTGCGCGGCGGCGAGGCCGGCCGGGCGGGCGGGACTCATGGGACGGTGGATTTGCTGGACAGGACCCGGAGGCGGCGATCATACCGCGAAGCGCGCTGTCGAACACGGTAGAATCCGCGCAACGACCACCCACTGATCCACGGTTACCCGAGACCATGAGCAAATCGAGCACGTCATTCCTGCCCGCCGCCGCCCTTGCGCTGGTGGCGGGGATCGTCATCGGCGGCCTGGTGCTGCCCCGGGACGTCGAGGTGCAGAGCGCCACGCTCCTGACGCCCGCGCGCCCCCTGCCCGCCTTCGAGCTCGTGCGCGAGGACGCGAGCCCGTTCACGCGGTCGGATTTCGAAGGCGACTGGTCCCTGGTGTTCTTCGGTTTCACCCATTGCCCGGACATCTGCCCGGCCACGCTGGAGACCCTGGCGGCGGTGAAACGCCGGCTGGAGCGCGAGGGCGACCCGGTGCCGAAGGTGCTGTTCGCCAGCGTCGACCCGGAGCGCGACGACCCGCAGACCATCGCCGACTACGTCCACTACTTCGACCCGGCCTTCCAGGGCGCCACCGGCACCCCGGACGCCCTGGACGCGCTCACCGGCGAGCTGGGCATCATCAGCGCGAAGGTCTGGAACGCCGAGCGCACGGCCTACACCGTGGACCACAGCGCCTCGGTGCTGCTGATCGACCCGGAGGCCCGGCTGCGCGCGGTATTCGGCACGCCCCATCGCGTGGAGCCGATGGCACGGGACATCGCCGCCATCCTCGAGGGACGCGCGGTGCCCGCAGGCCCCGGCGGCGCCGGCTGATGCGTGCGCTGGCGCTCTCCCTTGCGGCCCTGGCCGGTCTGGCCGGCCTGGCCGGCTGCCAGCCCGGGCCGGGCATCGCCGTCGAGGACCCCTGGATCCGGGCGGTGCCGCCGGGCGCCTCCGCCACCGCCGGCTATTTCGTTCTGGTGAACGGCAGCGGTGACGATCTGGTGCTGGAATCGGTGAGCGCCGGGGGCGTCGCCCGCACGGAGATTCACGAGACCACGATGACCGACGGTGTGATGCGCATGCGCGAGCTGGATGCCGTCACGATACCCGCCGGGGAGACGCTGGCCTTCGCGCCCGGCGGCCTGCACCTGATGCTGTTCGCCGACCCGCTGCCCGCCGCCGGCAGCAGCGTGACCCTGCAACTCGGCTTCGCCGACGGCAAGGTGCTGGCTGTCGAGGCGCCCGTGCGGCGCGGCACGGACTAGAGGCCCGCCGATGTCCGCCTCGTCGCTCGGCATCGGGCCGCGACTGTTCGTGCTGGCCCAGTACCTCACGCCGCAGCAGCTGCTGACCCGGCTCGTCTACCACCTCACCCGCATCCGCAGCCGGCTGGTGCGCAACGCCACCATCCGCTGGTTCTGCTGGCAGTTCGGTGTGGACACGTCGGAGGCGGAGCGGCCGGTGCCGCAGGGCTACGAGCACTTCAACGACTTTTTCACCCGCCGGCTGAAGCCGGGCCTCCGCCCACAGCCGGAGGAGCCCCGGGCGCTGGCCTCCCCGTGCGACGGCGTGATCAGCCAGTCCGGACGGCTGGAGGGCGGGCGCCTCGTGCAGGTGAAGGGCTGGCATTACGGTGCCGCCGAACTGCTGGGCGGCGATGCGGCGCTGGCGGAGGCCTTCGCCGACGGCGCCTTCCTGACGGTGTACCTGGCCCCCTACGACTACCACCGGGTACACATGCCGCTCGCCGGCCGGTTGCTGCGCACGGCCCACGTACCCGGCCGCCTGTTCAGCGTGAATGCCGTCACCACGGCCGGCGTGCCCCGCCTGTTCGTGCGCAACGAGCGGCTGGTGACCGTGTTCGGGACCGAAGCCGGTCCGATGGCGGTGGTGCTGGTGGGCGCGCTGAACGTCGGCACCATCGGCACGGTCTGGCAGACCGAGTACCGCGCGGGCCACCGCTTCCCCACCAGCCGGGACTGGCACGGCGATGCGGCGGCGCCGGAACTGGCCCGGGGCGACGAGCTCGGCTGGTTCAACATGGGCTCCACCGTGATCCTGCTGCTGCCCGCCGGCGCCGCGGAATTCTCCGCCGGGCTGGTACCCGGCACCCGGCTGCGCACGGGCCAGGTGGTCGGCAACCTCACCGGCACGGCGGCGTGAATGCGGCGCGGACGCACTGGCGACCCGGCGCCGACTGGCCGGTACTGGCCCTCAGGGCGCGCTTGCTGGCCGCGGCGCGGGAGTGGTTCTCCGCGCACGCCATCACCGAGGTGGACACGCCGGTGCTGACGCCCCGCGGCGTCACCGACCCGAACATCGAGAGCGTGCGGGCCGAACTCGCGGCGACGCCCGGACGGCGCTGGTTCCTGCACACCTCGCCGGAGTACGCCATGAAGCGGCTGCTGGCCGCCGGTGCGCCGGACATCTACCAGATCTGCCACGTGTTCCGCGACGGCGAGCACGGCCGCTGCCATCAGCCGGAGTTCACCCTGATGGAGTGGTACCGCCACGGCCAGGACCTTGACGCCGCGGTGGCCGACGCCCTGTCGCTGCTGCAGACACTGCTCGCGCCCTGCCGCGGTAAACCGGCAACCGTCGTCCGCCGCCATCGCGACGCCTTCCTGGAGACGACGGGCATCGACCCGCTGACGGCCGACGACCCAGCCGTCGTCGCGGCGGCCGCGGCGTCGGGCGGCGGCGAGGCGGTATCCGACCGGGACGCGGCGCTGGACTTCCTGATGGGCACCCGGGTCGCGCCGGCCCTCGCCCCGGCAGGAACGCTGACCGCGCTCACCCATTACCCGGCCTCCCAGGCCGCGCTGGCCGCACTGGATGCCTCCGACCCGCGGCTGGCGTTGCGCTTCGAGGTGTTCCTGGACGGCCGTGAGCTGGCCAACGGCTTCGTGGAACTCACCGACGCCGGCGAGCAGCGCGAGCGCTTCGAGGCGGACCGGGCCGTACGCCGCACCCGCGGGCGCCCCGACATGTGCCCCGACGAGGCGCTGCTGGCCGCCCTCGCCCACGGGCTGCCCGCCACCGCCGGCGTCGCGGTCGGCTTCGACCGGGTCGTGATGGCCGCCGCCGGCAGCGACGACATCCGCCGGGTACAGTCGTTTCCGGTGATCGCCGGCAACGGCGCCGACGACGCAGAACGGGAGGGGGAAACATGAGCGAGGCATCGGCGGCCGCCGACGAACTGACCACGGCACTGCAGGCGCTTCTGAACGGCGAGAACGATCCCCTGGCCAGCTGCGCAAATTTCGTGGCCGCCCTCTACGAACGCCTGCCGCAGGTGAACTGGCTGGGGATCTACGTGCGCCGCGGCGACGAGCTGGTGCTGGGGCCGTTCCAGGGCAGGCCCGCCTGCGTGCGCATCCCCCTCGGCCGCGGCGTGTGCGGGACGGCCGCCGAGCGGCGGGAGACGCTGTGCGTGGCGGACGTCCACGCCTTCGAGGGTCACATCGCCTGCGACCCGGATTCGCGCTCGGAGGTGGTGGTGCCGCTGATCCGCGACGGCGAGGTCTACGGCGTGCTGGACGTGGACAGCCCCGAGCCGGACCGCTTCAGGGCCGACGACGTGGTCCGGCTGGAAGCCGCGGCGGCGCTGCTGAGCGCCCACCTGGGCGCGGCCGCGCGCTCGCTCTGACGCCGCGGGCGCCGGGGTTACCGGCGGCCGCCGCTAGTCCTTCACCCGGGAGACGTACTCGCCGGAGCGGGTGTCCACGCGGATGGCGTCGCCCTGCTCCAGGAACAGCGGCACCCGCACGGTGGCGCCGGTCTCGAGCTTCGCGGGCTTGACCCCGCCCTGGGCGGTGTCGCCGCGGATGCCCGGGTCCGTCTCCGTGATCTCCAGTTCCACGAAGTTGGGCGGCGCCACGACCAGCGGCGCATTGTTCCACAGCGTCACGGTGCACATGTCCTGCTCCTTCAGCCACTGGCGCGCGTCGGCCACGGCGTTCTCGTCGGCCGCGTACTGCTCGAAGGTATCGGGCACCATGAAATGCCAGAACTCGCCGTCGGAGTAGAGATACTGCATCTCCGTCTCCATGACGTCGGCGGCCTCCACGCTGTCGCCGGACTTGAAGGTCTTGTCGACCACCCGCCCCGTCTTCAGGTTGCGGATCTTCACCCGGTTGAAGGCCTGGCCCTTGCCCGGCTTGACGAACTCGTTCTCCACGATGGTGCAGGGGTCACCGTCGATGATGATCTTCAGGCCGGAGCGGAATTCGTTGGTGCTGTAACTCGCCATGTGTTTCCCGTGATCTCTGCCCCGCGTTCGGCGGGGGTTCCCGATTTTTCCCATCCCGATGCGCACATGATACCGCGACGGCCGTACCCCGCGTAAGCGGGCCCCGATGCCGGCCCGTCGGCACCGCGGGAGGCCGGCGCATGATCTGTGTCACGTTTTTGCGACGCCGGAGACAACCGCTCGGAACGCTGAGGTAGTATCCGTGCACATCAGGGCGGACCGTGTGCATGGGCACATCCAGCGGACACCGACGCCTCCCGCGGCCGCCGCCGAGCCGTAACCGGAGCGCTCCAGCTTGACCCAGAAGACAGGCGTACCACTGGCGGTTCTCACCGCCACCCAGGACAACGTGGAGCGCGTGAACAGCGCGCTGCGCGACGCGGGCCATGCGGCCCACTGCGTATGGGTACGCAACGCCGACCAGCTGGAGGAGACCCTGGCCGACGAGCCGGAGCTGATCCTGCAGGTGCTGGAGGACGAGGTGGCCGAGGTCACCGCCGTCGCCCGCCTGCGGGACCGCTACGCCCCGGAGACGCCGCTGGTGCTCATCGGCAACGTGGTGGACGAGGACGCCATCGCCGCCGCCATGCGTGCCGGCGCCCGGGACATGGTCTCGTTCGGGCAGCGCCAGCGCCTCCAGGCCGTGCTCGAGCGCGAGCTCAGGAACCACCGCATGGAGCGCGCGCTCAATACCACGCTGGAGACGGCCACCGAGTACAAGCGTCAGCTACGCGCCTACATGAACCAGTCGGCCGACGCCATCGCCTACGTGCAGGAAGGCATCGTGGTCGACGTGAACCCGGCCTGGGTGGAACTGTTCGGTGCCGCGGACCCCGGTTCCCTGGTGGGCATGCCCCTGATGGACAGCTTCACCGCCGCCTCCCACGGCCCGCTGAAGGGCGCGCTGGTGGCCGCGGAGAAGGGCAAGTGGACCGACGACGTGCTGCACGCCCGGGCCGCCACCGGCAACGAGGTCGAGCTGGACGTGGAACTCGAGCTGAAGAGGACCGAGCACGACGGTGAACCCGCCATCCGGGTTTCCATCGCCCCGTCGGCGCCGGAAGGCGGTGAGACCGGTGAGATGGTGCACCGCGCACTCACCGCCGACCCCTCCACCGGCCTGCTGGCCCGCCCGCATTTCATCGACGCGCTGGACGCGCGCCTCGGCGCACCGGTGGAGTCCGGCGTGCGAGTGCTGGCCTGGGTGAAGCCCGACCGCTTCGCCGACGTGCAGTCCAGAGTGGGCATCTTCCGCTCGGAGGACGTGCTGGCCGAGTTCGCCGCGCTGCTGCGCGAGGAGCTGGGCGAGGACGAAGTGGCCGGCCGCTTCGAGGGCACGGTGTTCGCGGTGCTGCTCGAGCGCGGCTCCGAACGGGACGCCGAACGCTGGGGCGAGCGGCTGCTGGAGAGGGTGAGGGAACACCGCTTCGCCGCTGACGAGGGCGCAGTGAGCCTGACCTGCACCATCGGCCTGTGCGCCGCCACCGGCATGATCCGGGAATCCGGCCCCCTGATCGCGAGCGCGGCGGAGGCCTGGGCCCACGGTCGGGATGCCGGCGGCGCCACGGTGCTGATGAACGAGACGGCCGAGACCGACACCCGCATGCGGCGCAACGACGCCATCTGGGTGCGGCACCTGAAATCCGCGCTCATGGACAACCGGTTCCGGCTGCTGCAGCTGCCGATCGCCAGCCTGGACGGCGAGCAGCACGGCATGTTCGACATTCTCATCCGCATGCTGGACGCAGAGGGCAACAAGGTGTTGCCGTCGGAGTTCCTGCCCGCGGCCGAGCGCAACAACCTCATGCAGGTGATCGACCGCTGGGTGATCGGCGCCTCCTGCCAACTCGCCGCCTCCAGCGGCGCCGGCAAGCTCTTCGTGCGCCTGTCCCGCCACTCCATCGTGGACGAGACGCTGGCGGACTGGCTGCGCGAGCAGTTCCGCTCCTTCGGCGCGAAGGCCGGCCAGTTCTGCTTCCAGCTGGCCGAGGAGGACGCCATCCGTTACCTGCACCAGTTCTCCGTGCTGGCCCATACGCTGCGCAGCCTCGGCGCGAGCTTCGCCCTCGAGCACGTGGGCGTGGAGGAACGCTCGCTGAAGGCGGTGGAGAAACTGCAGCCGGATTACGTGAAGATCGACGGCTCGCTGATCCAGTCGCTGGCCCGGGACGAGGCGCTGCAGCGCCAGGTGCAGACGCTGGTGGAGCGCTCCCGGGCGGCCGGGGCCCGCACCATCGCGGAGCGGGTGGAGGACGCCAACACCATGGCCGTGCTGTGGCAGCTCGGCATCTCCTACATGCAGGGCTACTACGTTCACGAACCCGAGGTCGTGCTGCAGGAAACCGCCTGAGGACGCCGGGAGCGTGTGACCGGGTTCACACTCTGCCCGCCTGCGGCACGGCCGGTCCCGTTTTTTTCCGAAATTATGACGGGTTTCATGGTGCACCGGCGGCCCGCGGGCGATGCTCACGCGGCAATCACCCGCGGCATGCGCATCGCGGGGCCGAAGGGAACGAGGATATCGCCGCCGATGAACGAGCAGACCGAACAGGCGAACGGCGCGGCTACCCGCGAGGCAAACCGCTGTCACCCCGCGAGCCACCGCCCGAACCCGCAGCCGACCCCACGATCGACCCCACGATCGACCCAGCGCTCGACGCTGCTCGCGAGCTGCGTCTGCGCCGTGCTGGCCGGCGGGCCCGCCGCGGCGCTGGAGCTGGGCGAGCCGGTGGTGCGCTCGGGGCTCGGCCAGCCGCTGGAGGTGGTGATCCCCTACGCCACCTGGGGCAACGAACGCCTGACCGCCGACTGTGTGAGCCTGGTGCGGGGTGATGCCGGCGGCCTGCCGGCCGTGACGGCAGGCCGGGTGAGCTCCACCGCCGGCAACCGTGTGGTGATCCGCAGCGACCGGGGCATACGCGAGCCCCTGCTCGGTCTGAACCTCAAGGTGGACTGCCCCGCCACGCCATTCATCGTGCGCTCCTACACGCTGATCATCGACCCGCCGGGCCGGGCGCCGGCGGCGGCAGAGCCTGCGCCGCTGCCCGCACCGCGCCGCGAGCCCGCGGAACCGGCCGCCGTGCTGCCGTCGGCCTCTGCCGGCACCCGCGCGAACCGGGCACCCGCGCCGGCGCAGCCGCTCGGCCAGGGCAGCGAGTACCGGGTGCGGGTCGGCGATACTCTGTCCACCATCGCCCAGCGGGTCGGCGACCGGCCGACCGGCATCTGGGCCACCGCCGAGCGCATTTTCGCGGCGAACCCCGGGGCGTTCATCGACGGCGACATGGACCGGCTACGGGCCGGCAGCGTGCTGGTGATCCCCGTGCTGGACGGCGCGCCGGCCACGGCCGCGACGAGTGCGGCAGCAACGCCGCCTGCCGCGACCACCCCCGCCGCGGCGAGCGCCCCCGATCCGGTGAACGCACCCGCCGACACCCGTCGGGCGACCTCCCCGGGCGCCGGACAGGCCGCCCGCGCCGGCTCACCGGCCGCCGCCGCTGCGACAGTCACCGCCGGCGACAGCACGGCCGCGGGCGCCTCCGCCGAGCGGATCCGCCCGGCCGTGCGCCAGGCAATGGACGAGATGGCCGCCGCCGGCACGGACGCCGGCGGAGCCGCCGAGACCCCCAGCCCCTTCAAGAGCGCAGAGGGCGGCGAGACGGGGCCCGACGCAGCGCTGACGCCGGCCGGGCCGGCGCCCGACCTCGCGGCACCGGAAGCGGCGCCCCGGTCTTCAGTGAGTCCCCTGGTCGCCGCCCTGTTCGGCGCCGGCATCGGTCTGCTGATGGGGTTGGTCATCTTCCGCTCCAGCGTACGCGAGTTCTTCCGCCGTGCACCGACCCCGGCGGCGGCGCGCGGCAACCGGTCCGCCGCCGGGACGGCGGCCGCTGCGGCGGGCGCTTCCGCGGCCGATCCGGCGGCGCACGAGGGCACCGACGTCATGCCCGCCCCCGTCTTCGAGCAGGAGGAGGCCGACGTCATCGTCTCGGAGGAGGAATGGAACGAGGCCGCCCGCTCGAGGCTGAAGTCCATGGATCTGGACTTCGGCGACGAGGATGAGCACCACGACGCCCTGGGCGACGAGATCATCACCGAGCAACAGCTGGCAGTGGCGCGCATGGAGTTCCCCGGGGCCGACGACAGCGAGACGGTTCCGGAGACGGAGGGAGCCGCGATGCTGCCGCCCGAGGAACGCATCGACGAGAGCATGATCATGGAGGTGGACACAGGCGCCGAGCTGGCCGCCGGCAACAGCGCGGAGGAGGAAGCCGGGCAGGAAGAAGAGCAGACCGAGGACACCGGCACCCTCGCCACGGTGGCCGACCTGCAGATGCTCGAGGAGGACTACGAGCAGGAATTCACGGCCACCCAGCGGCTGGCCAAACAGCTCGCCGACGCGGCCATCGCGCTCGACCGCGAGATCACGGCCCACGGCGACGAACTCGACGACAGCATTGCCGGCAGCGGTGACGAGGACAACGGGGAAACCGTGGTCGCCACGGCTGAGGCCGGGCCGGCCGGCGGCGCCGAGCAGACCGGTGCCACGGCCGTCATGCACCAGGACCCGGACCGGGACGGCGACATCATCGTCGAGGCAGACCAGACCGCCGTGCTGTCGGCCGACGAGGCCACCGCCGAGACCCCTGCGGGCGGCGAGGACGAAGGCGGCGACACCGTCGAGCATACCGGCGTGCATGCCACGGCGACCGCGCGGCTGCCCTCCGCCGACGAGCCGCACGCCGACACGGACGAGGAAGAGGCCGTCGGGGAGACGGCCGTGGTCCCGCTATCGGAGAAGCGCCGGGCCTGAGCCGCCGCGGGCCGGGTCTCAACCGACGCTGAGGCGGTCCACCTTGCGGTAGTTCCGCGACAGCAGCGCGCCGCGCCGGCCCCGCTCGCCAACATAGCCCTCGAGGTCGCCGGGCTTCAGCGTCATGTGCCGCTCGCCGCAGTGCACGACCAGGCCCGAGCCCGGCGGCACGGCCGCGACGGACACCAGCCGCTCTTCGCCGCTCTGGTATTTCTTCGCCGGGATGCCGATGATCTTGTTGCCCTTGCCCCGGGCCAGCTCCGGCAGGTCGTCCAGGTCGAACACCAGCAGCCGGCCGGCGCTGCTGACGGCGGCCAGCATCTCGCCCTCCACCCACTCGGTTGGCGACGGCACCACCACGTTGCCTCCCTTCGGCACCCTGAGCACCGACTTGCCCGCCCGGGCACGGGTGGCCAGCTCGCCCAGCGTCACCACGAAGCCGTAGCCCGCGTCGCTGGCCAGCACCCAGCGGTCGTCGGCATCGCCGATCATCACCCCCTGGAAGGCCGCGCCGTCCGGCGGGTTGAATCGCCCGGACAGCGGCTCGCCCTGACCCCGCGCCGAGGGCAGCTGGTGGGCGAGCACGTTGTAGACGCGGCCGGTGGAGTCGATGAACACGGCGGTCTGGTTGCTGCGGCCGCGGGCGGCCGCGCGGAAGCCATCGCCCGACTTGTAGTTGAGCGTGGCCGGGTCGATCTCGTGACCCTTCGCGGACCGTGCCCAGCCGCGCTCCGAGAGCACCACCGTGACCGGCTCGCTGGCCACCAGCTCGGTCTCGTCCAGCGCCTGGGCCGCCTCGCGTTCGACGATACGGGTGCGACGCTCGTCGCCGTAGCGCTGGGCGTCGGCACGGATCTCCTTCTTCAGCAGCGTCTTCAGGCGTGCCTTGCTGCCCAGCGTCTTCTCGATGTCCGCGCGCTCGGCGGCGAGCTCGTCCTGCTCGCCCCTGAGCTTCATCTCCTCCAGCTTCGCCAGGTTCCTCAGGCGCAGGTTGAGGATGGCCTCGGCCTGGGCGTCTGTCAGGCCGAAGCGCTCCATCAGCACGGGCTTGGGCTCGTCCTCCTCACGGATGATCGCGATCACCTCGTCGATGTTGAGGTAGGCGATCAGCAGGCCTTCCA
>CAZRSA010000030.1:0-24778 GCA_964602525.1 uncultured Woeseiaceae bacterium | reverse complement strand
ACGAGGACAAGCTCCGCGGCAAGGTCATCCAGTCCATCATGTGCCGGGACCGGCTGATCTTCAGCGAGATCGAGGAGCGCTTCGACATCGACTTCCGCAGCCGTTTCGCCGACGAGCTGGCCGACCTGTCCCCGCTGGAGGAGGACGGCCTGGTGGAGGTGGACGACGACTCGATCCGCGTCACGCCCACCGGCCGGCTGCTGCTGCGTGCCATCGCCATGGTGTTCGACGGCTACCTGCGGGCGAAGGCCGAGCCCCAGCGCTTTTCCAAGATCATCTGAGGTCCGCACGCGGCGGACCCGGCCGTCAGCGCCGCCTGACGACGAACACCTCGTAGCGCCCGTCCGGGCCGATGTACCAGGAGGCCAGCGTGCTCGTGATGCTCACCACCAGTGAGCCGAACAGGGCAGCCCAGAATCCGGACACGGCGAAGTCGGCCAGCAGCCAGGCGACCAGGCCGAACATCATCGCGTTCACCACGAACAGGAACAGCCCGAGAGTGACGATGGTCAGCGGCAGGGTCGCGACGATGGCGATGGGCCGCACCAGCGCGTTCACCACGCCGAGCAGGATGGCGGCGAGGATGAACGTGCCCACGCCGGTGATGTGAACGCCCGGCACGATGGCCGCCGCCAGCCACAGGCCGAAGATGTTGATCAGCAGTCGGACGAGGAGTCCGGGCATCGCAATCCTCCGTCGGGCTCAGTAGATGGGTGCGTACTGGTACTCGGGGTATTCGTAGCGCGGCACGACCACCTCGTAGTGAGGCTGCAGGAAGGCCACCAGGTTGATGAGCTGGCGCACCGTCATCCGGTCGTTGACGGCCGGCATCAGCGATCTGCCCTCCTCCGAAACCTGCTCCTCCGGATACCAGCGGACGAGCTTGTGTGAGGGGTTGATGATGGAGGTAACGAGTTCGCCGTAGGTTTTCACCCGGGTCACCTCGCCGCCGAGCGTGACCTGCACCGGACCCTCCTCGGTCGGCGGCGGCAGCTCGTAGTTGCTGATCACGTGGCAGGAGTTGCACTGCAGCGCCAGGAAGGTCGCCTCGCCCGCATCCGGATCCCCATCCGGCAGGCGAAATCCGGCCGCCGACTTCGGGCCGGCGTCGCAGCCGGCCGTCAGTGCGAGGCCTGCCATCACCGCCGTCACGAGTGCGCGCCGCGCCAGGAGCATCCTGTTGTTCATCCGGGCTTCCTCCCCGCCGGCCACCCAACTGGGGAGCGCGGCCAGACCTCTACAGGTTCACTCTAGGGGATGGGAACAGCCCGGGCCAGTAGTGACTTGTGCCTACGGTTGCCTGCGATGTCCGGTCGCGCAAGGCTCACTCGGGACGAGTGACTCGACCGCAGCCTGCCGGGAAGGGAGAACGGCGCGGGACCGCGCCCGAAAAAAGTGAGGGGATGACGCCGTCACGCCATCCCCTCGTTTTTCGAGCCAGCGCAGTGTCCGATTCGATCGATTCGGCAGCTTTCGCCACCCCCTCGGACTTGCCTGACTCCGGCCTGTGGCTTGTCCGCTCGGCTCTCACCTCGCGGAACCTCGTCTCAGGCTCCTCACGAGGACTTTCGTCCCCGATGCTTGTTTAAGGACGCCTGGCTACGTCCCCCGCCAGTTGCATGCCGGTCATGCAGCTCACGAGTACAGGCAGTTTTCACTCTCCAATGGTCGCCAGATGCTCTCGCTCCGGCTTCCTTAACGCTCGGCCTCTAGGCGTTGCGACTTGGTCAGCTTCCGCTGCCCTTGACCACTTTGGCGTGTGGCCCTGCCCCTGCCAATCGGGGCCCGGTTTCAGGATCGCGCTCCTTTACCGTGGCATTTACGTTACGCCTCCCGAACCGCCCTGTCAGCAGAATAACCTGTGCCTGTCATGTGTTTTTTCTGTGGATAAACAGTGGAAATTACAAATAATATAAATTTCAGTGGGTTAAGAACAAAAAAGGCACGCTGCCGGAAGCTCTTTCTCACAGCTTCCTAAAACAGCGAGAGATTCTGCGCCGCATCATCCTCCCCGAACAGCCAGGACAGCAACCAGTGGCTGGGCAGGTAAACGCAGAGCGGGAAGACAAGCATCACGAAAGCGAAGTAGAGGCGGCCGTCGATGCGCAGGGAACGGGTGCCCGGCGCGAACACCCAGTTGATGTTCTTGCGCGGATCCGTGGCGAGCCGGGTAAGCGGCAGTACGATCCAGGCCGCCAGCGTCTGCAGCACGAGGGCTCGCGGATCGTAGCCGAGCCGCCAGACGCCCCAGACGAGCAGCGGCGGCAGCAGCAGGTGGAACAGCGACAGCCCCCGCAGCCAGCCGGGCAGGGAGGAGTCGAACATGTAGCCGGCCAGGCCGGTGACCGGACGCCGGAAGACCAGCCCGCCCAGGAAACTGGCCGTCCAGACGGCCTCGGGCAGCAGCACGCCGATTGCCATCATGCTGAAGAGCAGTGCGCTCTCGAGCCACAGCGCCGGCACGAGCACGATCAGCGCGATGTCGGAGAACCAGAGAAAGTTCTTCGGGCCATGGCGCACCCAGTAGAGGGGGACGATGACCGCGACCAGGGCCGTGTAGGTGATCTTCAGCCAGAGCGGTATCACGCCTCCGCGGCGGCCGTCGCGCCGCCGGCGAGTTCAGCCGCGAGTTCCCGCGCCGCCACGATACAGTCGTCCACCGCCTCGTCCGGCGTGGCGAACGAGGTGACCAGACGGTGCACGCCGGGGCCGCTGTGGGGCCAGGGATGGAACTCGAAACCACGGGCGTGCAGCCCGTCCACCAGGGCATCCGGCAGGCGCAGGAAGATCTCGTTGGACTGCACCGGGTGCAGCAGTTCGGCGCCCGGGCAGGCGGCGAGCCCGTCCGCCAGCCGCCGGGCGCGCCGGTTGGCGGCCTCCGCCAGGCGCAGCCAGAGATCGTCGGCCAGGTAGGCCTCGAGCTGGGCCGACACGTACCGCATCTTGCTCAACAGATGGCCGGCCTGCTTGCGGCGGCGCGGCAGCTCCACCGTATCCGCCGGGTCGAACACGAGAAGCGCCTCGGCCAGCATGGCGCCGTTCTTGGTGGCGCCGAAGGAGACGAGATCCACGCCGGCGCGCCAGGTGATCTCCGCCGGCGAGCAACCCAGGGTCGCCAGCGCATTCGCCAGACGGGCGCCGTCCATGTGCATCCGCAGGCCGTCCCGGTGGCCGACGGCGGCGAGTGCCGCCACCTCGTCGGGCGTGTAGACGGTGCCGAGTTCGGTCGCCTGGGTCAGGCTCAGCAACCGCGGGCGGCTCGCATGCTCGCCCATCGCGAGAGATGCCGCCACGGTCTCCTCCACCGCGGCGGGCGACAGTTTGGCGTCGGCGCCGTCCAGCGCGAGCAGCTTCGCGCCGCCGCTGAAGAACTCCGGCGCCCCGCATTCGTCGGTGTTCAGGTGGGCGTCCCGGTGGCAGACCGCCGCGCCGACGGACCCGCAGGTCTGGGCGACGGCGAGGGAATTCGCGGCCGTGCCGGAAGCAAGCGGATAGACGGCCACGTCGCGCTCGAACAGCTCGCGGAAGCGCTCGCACAGGCGCGCGGTAACGGCGTCCTCGCCGTAGGCGTGGGCGGGGCCCTCGTTCACCGCGGCCAGCGCGGCCATGATCTCCGGGGCCACCGGATACTCGTTGTCGCTGCGGAAGTTGCCGGGCATGGCAGGTGTGCTCCTTCGTCCGTTCCGATGGGGAGCGGCCGCGGGCCGGCGCTCCGGAGCGACAATGCTACCGCCGCGGGGGCGAATGTTCGACGCCGCCGCGTGCGCGTCGCATTCAGGTCTCGTCCCGGTCCATCCACTTCGCCGTGTAGCGCGGCGTGTACGCGGCCATGAGATCGAGCAGCGCCTCCGGCTCGGTGGCGGCCAGGATCATGTCCCGGTGTTCCCGACGCACGAACCCCTCGCCGACGGTCTGGCCGAGGAAGCGGAGCAGGTCATCGTAGTAGCCGTCGGCGTTCAGCATGCCGCAGGGCTTCGCGTGGATGCCGAGCTGGGCCCAGGTCAGTATCTCGAACAGCTCCTCCAGGGTACCGAGCCCGCCGGGCAGGGCGATCACGGCGTCGGAGAGCTCCGACATGAGGGCCTTGCGCTGATGCATGGTCTGCACGACGCGCAGATCCGTCAGCCCCTCGTGGCCCACCTCCTTGCGCATCAGCGCCTCGGGGATCACGCCGATCACCTCGCCGCCGGCCGCCAGGGTCGCATCCGCGAGCACGCCCATCAGCCCGACGCGGCCGCCGCCGTACACCAGCCGACAGCCGCGCGCCGCGATGGCGCCGCCGAGGGCCTCGGCGGCCGCACCGTAGGCCGGGCGGGTGCCGGCGCTCGACCCCGCGAATACGCAGATGGATTTCATACCGGCCATCAGTTGCTGTCTCCGTAGATAGGCCCGCCGCGCCGGGCGGGAGACTGTGGCAGATTCGACCGGCCGTGCAAAGGCCGCGGCCTTGAATCGCTCGCTGCCGCACTCATGTACGCACAGTCATTGCCGGCATCAGGCCGGCCGACGAGGAGGACCCATGATCACAACCGCAAGGATGCTTCTGCCGGCAGCGGCGCTCGCGCTGCTGGCCGGGTGTGCCACCCCGTCGCCGTCGCCCAACGAGCCGCCCGACGCACCGAGCGCCGTGCTGCGTTTCGCCGACCTGGG
Organism: uncultured Woeseiaceae bacterium; assembly: GCA_964602525.1. Taxonomy (GTDB): domain Bacteria; phylum Pseudomonadota; class Gammaproteobacteria; order Steroidobacterales; family Woeseiaceae; genus Lentisalinibacter. The sequence goes on along the minus strand of CAZRSA010000030.1, from coordinate 20,128 downwards.
CGGCATCCGTGACTGGCGCCCGGTGGACAACGGACGGGCGATACTGATCGAGGGAAGACGCGGCCAGTGGTACCGGGCCACCTTCTTAAGCCCCTGCACGAGCCTGCCGTTCGCTAACACCATCGCGTTCGCTACCGACGCCACGGGTGACCTGGACAAATTCAGCGCCGTCCTCACGCGGGACGAACGCTGCTATTTCCGCGCCTTCGAGCGGGTGCCCGCGCCAGACGCGGAGCCGTAATCGGGATTCAGACCGGGATGTTGATGCTCGCCGGGTCGGCGAGCAGGTCGCGGCCGTAGGTGTGCACGGTGATCGCGAGCTGGTCGCTCGCGTTGCAGACCCGGTGTGGGTAATCGATGCCCGGCTGTACGGTGGTGACGTCGCCGGGTGAACAAACGGCCTCGCAGGCGAGCTCCACCGCTCCATCCCGCACCAGGCGGTAGTTCGAGACAGTCGGCATGCCGCGATAGACGCCCACCGCGCCCCAGGCGGTATGCCCGTGTACGGGAGTGCCCTGGCCCGGCCGCCACACCACTGAAAGGACGGTGAAGCGCCCGAGCGGGTCGGCATGGAGCACGTGGCGCCGATAGGTATCCTCGGCCGGCTCGCAGCATTCCGCGGGCAGCCAGGCACCCGCGGCCACCAGGCGGCGCATCTCACGGCCGACCCGGCTAGCCAGCCGGTCCTCCGGCGCCTCCTCGCAAAGCGCCGCCACCCGGCGGAGGTATTCATCAAAATCGACAGCGCCTTCGGCGGCGACGGTCCCGGCTTCGGCGCCCGCCTGGCTCTCGCGCATCCCGTCTGCAGACACAGCCATGGTCTCTCCCTCGCTCCCCGGATACAGTTGAACAAAACCGTAACAGTGCAGCGCTAGCCGATGTGTGCAAAATATACCTCGATTGTGAACTGTGTTAGATTATTTGACCAAACAATAGCAGCATCCGGGGACAATTTTCCATGGACAAGAAAGACAAGCTGATTCTGGCGCTGCTGCAGGAGGACGCTTCGCTGCCGGTAGCGGAGATCGCGGAGAAGGTGGGACTGTCCCGCACGCCCTGCTGGCGGCGCATCCAGCAGCTGGAGGAGAAGGGCGTCATCCGCAAGCGGGTCGCCCTGCTCGACCGCCACAAGCTCAACGTACCTATCACCGTATTCGTGGCCGTGCGCACGAACGAGCACAACGCGGAATGGGCCGAGCGCTTCCGCGAAATGGTCCAGTCCGTGCCCGAGATCGTCGAGGTACATCGCCTGAGCGGCGACGTGGATTACCTGCTGCGGGTGCTGGTACCCGACATCGACGGCTTCGACGCCGTCTACAAGCGGATGATCGAGATGGTGAACTTCTCGGACGTCAGCTCGAGCTTCTCGATGGAGGAGTTCAAGTTCACCACCGCGATCCCGCTCAACTGACTCACGCGGCGCGGTCCGCCACCTCGACGCCTCCCGCGATGACGGCGTGAGCGGCCGCCAGCCGCGCCACCGGCACCCGCGGCGCCGAGCATGACACGTAGCTCAGCCCGATCCTGTGACAGAACGCGATGGACGCCGGATGACCGCCGTGCTCGCCGCAGATGCCCATCGGCATCTCCGCCCTCGTGCCCCGGCCCCACTCGACGGCCAGCTCCATCAGCCGACCCACGCCCTTGCTGTCCAGAACCTCGAACGGGTTGTCCTGCAGAATGCGCGTCTGGTTGTACATGGGCAGGAACTTGTTCTCCGCGTCCTCCCGGGAGAACGAGAACGTGGCCTGGGTCAGGTCGTTGGTGCCGAAGCTGAAGAACTCCGCCTCCTCGGCGAGGTTTTCCGCCCGCATGCAGGCTCGCACCACCTCCAGCATGGAACCGAAGCGGAACGGCACGTCGATGTCGTATTCGCGCTCCACCTCGGCATGGGCTTCGTCCACGAGCCCCTTGACCCGTTTTAGTTCCTGGGCTGTGCAGACCTGGGGCACCATGATCTCGGCATCCACCTCGAGACCCTCGCGCATGCACTCGGCGGCAGCCTCGAGTATGGCCCGGATCTGCATGGTGTAGATCTCGGGGAAGGTCAGACCGAGACGCACACCGCGGTGGCCCAGCATCGGGTTGACCTCGAACAGCTGGCGCACCTTGGCGAGCATGGTTTCCTTGCGCTCGATCGCCTCCTCGACGAGTAACGGATCCGCCAGCTTGCGCACCTCGGGCTGTTCGTCCCGCGCCCGGTAGAGCTGATCCACCGCTTCGCCCAGCGTCTCCATGCCGCGCACCGTGTCGCGCAGGTGCACGAGCCGGGCGATCTCTTCCACCAGCTGCCCCTCCGAGGGCAGGAACTCGTGGATCGGCGGGTCCAGCAGGCGGATGGTCACCGGCCGGGGCGACATCACCCGGAATATGCCCGCGAAATCCTGCCGCTGTATCGGCAGCAGGCGGCCGAGCGCGCTCTGGCGCTGCTCCCGGTCCTCGGCCAGGATCATGTCGATGACGATGGGCAGCCGGTCGGCATCGTTGAACATGCGCTCCGTGCGGCAGAGGCCGATGCCGACGGCGCCGTAGCGCAGCGCCCGCTCCGCGTCGTCGGGCGTATCCGCGTTGGCCCGCACCTCCAGCCCGGCCACCTCGTCGGCCCATTCCAGCAGGGTCTGCAGCTCCGCGGAGAATTCGGCCTCGATCATCGCCACCTCGCCCGCGTAGACATCGCCGGTGGTGCCGTCGATGGTGATCAGATCGCCTTCGCGGACGATCTGCTCGCCCACGTGGGCCTCGCGCACGCGCGCATCGACATGGATGCCCTCGGCCCCGGCCACGCAGGGCTTGCCCATGCCGCGGGCCACCACCGCGGCGTGGGAGGTCCGCCCGCCCCGGGCGGTCAGTATGCCCTGGGCAGCGAAGAAGCCGTGGATGTCCTCGGGCCGCGTCTCCTCCCGCACCAGAATGACCCGCTGCCCGGTGCGGCCGAGCTGCTCGGCGCGGTCCGCATCGAACACGGCGACACCGCGGGCCGCACCGGGCGAGGCGGCCAGCCCCGTGGCGAGGGGCTCCGTGCCGTGGCCCGGATCCAGACGAGGGAACAGGAGCTGCTCCAGCGCGTCCGGCGCAATCCGCAGGAGTGCATCCCGGCGGTCGATCAGCCCGTCCGCGACCATCTCGACCGAGGAGCGCACCAGTGCCGTCGCGTTCATCTTGCCGTTGCGGGTCTGCAGGCAAAAGAGCCGTCCGCGTTCGATGGTGAACTCGAAGTCCTGCACCTCCCGGTAATGGGCCTCGAGCCGGTCGCGCAGCTCCACCAGCTGGCGGTGCATCTCCGGCATCTCGTCGGCGAGCGCGTCGATCGGCTTCGGCGTTCGGGTGCCGGCCACCACGTCCTCGCCCTGGGCATTGGTGAGGTATTCGCCGTAGAGCCGGTTCTCGCCGGTATCCGGATACCGGGTGAAGGCCACGCCGGTGGCAGAGTCGTCGCCCAGGTTGCCGAAGACCATCGCCATGACGTTCACCGCGGTGCCGTTGGCCTGCTGCGGGGTAATGTTGAACTCACGCCGGTAATCCACTGCCCGCCGGCCCATCCAGGAACCGAACACCGCCTTGACGGCGAGTTCCAGCTGCTCCATCGGGTCTTCCGGGAACGCGCGCCCGGTCTCGCGTTTCACGATCGCGAGGTAACGGCGGCAGATGTCCGCCAGTGCGGCGGCCGGCAGGTCGACATCCGCGGCGACGCCCGCCCGGTCCTTCGCCGCCTCGAACTCGGCGTCGAAGACATCGTCCGGGATCTCGAGGGCCACCTTCGCGAAGAGCTGGATGAAGCGCCGGTAGGCGTCCCGGGCGAAACGCTCATCGCCGCTCTGGGCTATGAGGCCCCGCAACGTGGCTTCGTTCAGGCCGAGATTCAGGATCGTGTCCATCATCCCCGGCATCGACATGGCGGAGCCGGAGCGCACCGAAACCAGCAGCGGGTCGTCCGCCCCACCGAAGGTCTTGCCGGTCTTGCGCTCCAGCGCGCGCATCTGCCGGCTTACCTCGGCCATCAGGCCCGAGGGGAGTTCGCCGCGCGAGTCCGCGAGGTAGGCGAGGCACGCCTCCGTGGAAATCACGAATCCGGGCGGCACGTTCAGGCCGATGCGTGTCATCTCGCACAGATTCGCTCCCTTGCCGCCGAGACGCATCCGGTCCCGGCCGTCGCCTTCCTCGAAGGCGTAGACATACTGCATGATCAACCCCCGGTTGGAATCTGCCTGTCCAGGTCGTTACGGATTCTACCTTCGCCCGAAGCGGCGGCTGAGCCAATTCGGGAAATCCTCAGGGCAGCGCAATCCCAGCCTGAAAAAAAGACGGCCGCCGGGGCGGCCGTCTTTCACCTCCGGGGAAGCTGCGTTCCTCAGGCCTTCGGTGCCCACGCGCTGCACCAGCCGGCCGCATTGACCAGTTTGCCCGGGAAGATGGAGCAGCCGGCCCACTGCTCGTCGCCCTTGGCCTGGAACAGCGCGCAGTTGCTGCAGGCCTGGCCGGGTTCGTAGCGGCCGTATTTGCTCTGATCCACGTTGGTGGCGTCGTGGACGTAGCCCAGGGACTTCGCCTGGGGATCGTCCAGGGAGAGCTTGGGCCTGCCGCCGCCGCTCGCCTCGCCGCCGCCGCTCTGGGTCGCCTCCTCTGCAGCCTCCCGGGTAGCCTGCTGAGCAGAGCCGGCGGCCTGCTCCGCCTCCCTGGCCATATCGGCCCCGGCACCGCTGCCGGTGCCCTCGTCGGCCGCCGGTTTCGACTCGGCGCCGCCGGCGGGTGCCGAATCACCGCCGCCGGAGCAGGCCGCGAGCCCCGCCAGGGGCGCGAGCACCACGGTACCGCCGACGAGTTTGAGGAACCTCCGGCGTCCTGCCGGATCGGAATATTCGCTCATGACAATTCTCCAGTGACGTCGGCTCGCGCCGACGGTTTCAACAGTCGTTTTGGCGCGGCTACATTCTCGGCGCCGGCCCCGGCCAATGCAAACGCACCCGCGCCGCCGGCTGAAACATTTCTGCCACACATTCCTGTCACGATGAAGTGACGACACGGCTCATCCAACCGGTTGGCGCCCGCCGATATGACAGCGACACCGTTCACCATCACAGCCAGGATCGCCGGACTCTGCCGTCAGACCGTCCTCCCCACCCGCTTTCCGGGCGCGGCGCGCTACGCCCGGCGTGTGGCTGTGGGCATCGTGTTCCTGCCGGCACTGGTGCTGCTGCAGGCATTGCACTGGCTCGGCTTCCTGCTGGACGAGCTCCTGTTCCGCGGCTACCGGCGGGTCGAGATCCGGGATCCGGTTTTCGTGCTGGGCACACCGCGCAGCGGCACCACCTACCTGCACCGGCTGCTGGCCGCCGACAGCCGCTATACCACCTTCACCACCTGGGAATGCCTGTTCGCCCCCAGCATCACCGAACGGAAGTTCTGGTCCGAGCTGGCGTCGGCGGACCGGTTTCTGGGCGCTCCGTTCGCCCGCTCCCTCGGAGCACTGGGCCGCACGGCACTCCGCTGGATCGACGACAAACATCCCCTCGGCCTTGCCGAGCCCGAGGAGGACTATTTCTGCTTCCTGCCGCTGCTCGCCTGTTTCATCCTGGTGGTGCCGTTCCCCGAAGCCCGCTGGGTCTGGCGCATGGGCACCTTCGACCGGGATCTGCCGGCGGCCGAACGGCAGCGGCTGCTCACCTGGTACCGCCGCTGCCTGCAGCGCCATCTCTACGCGCACGGGACGGACAGGACGCTGCTGTCGAAGAACGCCGCCTTCGCCGGCATGGCGCGCAGCCTGGCACGGGAGTTTCCCGACGCGCGCATCGTGGTCTGCGAGCGCGATGCGGTGGAGGTGATCGCCTCCCAGTTCAATTCGGTCACCGACGGCCTGCGGCTGTTCGGCGTGCCGCCCGACGACCGGCTGTTCCGCCGGCGGCTGCTCGACTGCCTCGATTTCTACTACCGCAACCTGGAGGCGCTGCGCCGGGATCTGCCACCGGGAAGAATCGCATCCGCTCCCATGATCGAACTGGCCGCGGATCCCGCGGCGCTGGTCCGCAGGCTCTACCAGCGCCTCGGCCTTACCGTCACGGACTCGCTCGAGGAGAGGCTCGGCGAACTTCAGCGGCGCGGGCCGCACGTGCCTGCGCCGGCGCCGCCGCTCTCGTCCTGGGGCATCGACATCTCAGAAGTCGTCTGGCGTTTCGCCGCCTGGACGCGCAAGAAGGAGCCACAGACATGATGGCCACGGAAGCACTGGAGACACGGCTGCGCGAGCACGCTCCGGCCCGCTGCGAGCGCCTGCGTGTGGCCGTCGTCTCCGACGCCGTTGCCGAACGCAACGGCGTCGGCTCCTACTACAGCGACCTGGTGGGCCAGCTCGGCGCCCGGGTGGGCCGGGCGGAGCTGTTCTGCCCCCGGGACAGCGTCCGGGGCTGGCGGCGCCGGCTGATACCGCCCCTCCCGGGAGACCGGACCCAGCGGCTGTGGTTTCCGCGCCCGATCCGGCTCTGGCGTGAGTTGCACAGGCTCGCGCCCCACGCCGTGGTGGTGCCCACGCCGGGCCCCTTCGGACTGATGGGCCTGCTGGCGGCGCGGCGGCAGGGCATCCCCCTGATCACGGGCTTCCACACCCACTTCGAGCAGCTGGCGGACATCTACTGGACCGACACCTTCGGGCGGCTGAGCCGCAGCTATCTCGAGCGTTGTCATCGGCTGCTGTTCCGGCACAGCGCCCTGGTGCTGGCCAACTCTCCCGAGATGGCCCGGCTGGCCAACCGGCTTGGCGCCCGGGGCACGCGGATCATGGGCACCTCGGTGCCGCGGGAATTCCTGGACCGGCCGCTGACGCCACCCGGCCCCGCCGTCCGGCGGCTGTTGTTCGCCGGAAGGCTCGCCGAGGAGAAGAACCTGCCCGCGGTGCTGGATGTGGCCGAGCGTCTGCCCGGCCTCCGGGTCAGCATTGCCGGCGACGGTCCGATGCGCACGGTGGTCACGGAGGCGGCCGGGCGGCTGCTCAACCTCGAGTACCTGGGCTGGGTGCCGCGGGAGCGCCTGGTGGACACGCTGGACGCCCACGACATGCTGCTGCTGCCCTCCCGGGTCGAATCCTTCGGCACCGTAGCACTGGAGGGCATGGCCCGCGGCCGGCCCGTGATCGTCTCCGGCGACTGCGGTATCGCCGAATGGCCCGAACTCGATGCCGGCCTGTTCCGCATCGGCGCCGACGAGAGCGTCGTCCGGGCCGTCCTGCGTGCGTGCGCAACGCCGCCGGCCCTGCGAGCGCAGATGGGCCGCCAGGCGCACCTGGCGGCGCGCCGCCTCAACGACTGGAATCTGCTCACCTGGATCGGCTGGCTGCAGGGAGATACCGCGGAATGAGTGCAGCGGAGATCGGGGTACTCGTCTCCGTACACGACGTCATGCCGCACACCCTCGACCGGGTGAACGGCATCCTGGCCGGCCTCGAGGCCGCCGGAGCGGGCCGCGCCAGCCTGCTCGTGGTGCCGGGCACGGGCTGGACGGGCGAGACGCTGGACCGGCTGCACGGGTTCCTGGCGCGGGGCCACACGCTGGCCGGCCACGGCTGGTACCACCGGTGCACGCAGATAAGAGGCCTGAAGCACCGGCTGCACAGCGCGCTCATCTCCCGGGACGTCGCCGAGCATCTCGCCCTCGACGCGGCCGGTATCGAGGCGCTGATCCGCCGCTGCGGCGAATGGTTTCCGCGCCACGGACTGCCGCAGCCCGTCACCTACGTGCCGCCGGCCTGGGCGATGGGCGCCATCCCGACGCAGCGCCTGTACGGGCTCGGCTTCCGCTATTTCGAGACCCTGACCGGCGTGTTCGACGCCGGCACCGGCCGCTTCCGCCGCCTGCCGCTGGCCGGTTTCGAGGCGGACACGCACTTGCGCGCGCTCACTCTGCGCGCGCTCAACCGCCTGGCCCTCGCCATGGCGGGTCCGGGACGGCCGCTGCGCCTCGCCATCCACCCGCGCGACCCCGAGCTGCTGCTGGCCCGGGACTTCGAACGCCTTGTCGCCGCGGTGGCGGACGGCGCCGGCCGGACCGCCGCCGACGCCCTGGCCGGCTGAGGGCGCGCCGGGCTGGCGGAGGCAGGGCAGAGCGGGTAGCTTATGCGCCGTTCCGGTCGGCACAGCAGCATCCATGAGGCCATCACAACCCTCCGCCGCCGAAGTAAGGCAACTCCCCGCACTCATGACCCGGGTGATCCCCCCGGAGTGGGAAGACCAGAACGGCCACGTGAACATCCGCTTCTACATGAAGCTGTTCGAGCGCGGCGGCTGGCCGATGGTGCAGGAGATGGGCATGGACGAGTCCTATTTCCGCGACCGCCGCCAGGGTCTGTTCGACCTGGAGCACCACCTCTACTACGTGTACGAACTCCACGTCGGCGAGTCGGTGAGCATCCACGCCCGGCTGATCGACCGCAGCGAGAAGCGCTTCCACGGCGTGATGTTCATCGTCAACGACAGCCGGGACAACCTGGCCGCCACACTCGAGTACATCACCAGCGGCGCCGACCTCGCCCACCGGCGCACCTCGCCGCTGCCGGCGGACATCGCGGCCCGGCTGGACGCGCTGATCGACCAACACCGGCGCCTGCCATGGGAGCCGCCGCTGTGCGGCGTGATGTCGGCCTGACGGACTAATGCGTGGGAGGCGTCTCGCCGATCTGACCCACGTCCAGCACGGGAGAGGCATCGAGTTTCTCCGCGCCCATGAGGTCTGCCACGCGCTGCAGGGCGGCGACGATGGTGTGGCGTTCCCAGTCCTGCAGCCCGGAGAACTCCTCCAGGAAGCGGGTCTGCAGCGCGGTCGGCGCCCGTGCCACCATTTCCCGACCCTCCGGCGTCAGGCTCACCTTGACCTGGCGCCGGTCGGCGCTGCCGCGCCGGCGCACCACCAGCCCGCGCTGCTGCAGCTTGTCGATCATCGAGGTCACCGTGCCCTGAGTGAGGCCCACCTTGTAGGCGATGCCGCCCACGGTGACTTCGCCCGCCATCGACAGCAGCTCGAGGACGAGCAGCTGGGAGGTGGTCAGCCCTGTCTGGCGCGCCAGCGACTTGGCGTCCAGGTCGGTCGCCCTCAGCACCCGGCGCAGCGCCGTCAGCACCTGCTTCTCCAGCATCTCGTCCGTTTCGTTCATCGCGCCTCCAGCTTCACGCGCGCCGGACCACGGGACCTCCAGGTGCCTGATCCGGATGCCTTTTCGGGCCCCACCCAACGCGAGGACTTGAAAGGAGTACTTTGATCCTCAAATCAAAAGTTGCGCAGCTGATCGCCGTTTTCTAAAATTACTGCGCTGATCAATCAGCTTTTTTAATTGAATATCGAAACATCTGTCAAACACAAGGCCGTCGCGCACTGACCGAGAGCGCCCCTGCACGGACCACGCAGCGTCTGACAGATCCCTATATCATTCGACTCATGCCAGCGAAGAGAATCGAGAAAGATTCTGCCATCTCCATACGTCCGCCGATGTCGGCGGACGGGGCTGCGGTGCATGCGCTGATCGGGCGCTGCCCGCCCCTGGACACGAATTCGCTGTACTGCAACCTGCTGCAGTGCACCCACTTCGGCGCCACCAGCGCCCTGGCCGAGGCCGAGGGCGACGCCGTGGGGTTCGTCTCGGGCTACAGTCCGCCGCCTCACCCGGATGCGCTGTTCGTCTGGCAGGTGGCGGTGGACGAGCGCGCCCGCGGCCACGGCCTGGCCAAGCGTCTGATCATGGATATCCTGGAGCGGCCGGGCAACGAGCATCTGCGCTACGTCCGCACGACCATCACTGCGGAGAACACCGCCTCCTGGGCGATGTTCCGCGGCCTCGCTCGCAAGCTGGGCGCAGCCACCGAGGATCATGTGCTGTTCGACCGGGACGAGCATTTCGGCGGCGAGCACGACAGTGAGCATGAACTGATCATCGGCCCTTTCCAGGGGCGTTTCGAGAATTCCTGAATTCATTTGCGAAGAGAGAAGACCATGACGACTACCGTAGAGAAAATCGATCCGTCGAGCGACGCACGGACCGGAGGCGTGTTCGCGCGTCTCGAGTCGGACGTGCGCTCCTACTGCCGCTCGATTCCCGTCCTGTTCGAGAAGGCCGTGGGCACCGAACTGGTGGACTCCGACGGCAACGTGTATCTCGATTTCCTGGCCGGTGCCGGCAGCCTGAACTACGGCCACAACAACCCGGTACTGAAAGAGGCGCTGATGGACTACATCGGCGGCGACGGCATCGCCCACAGCCTCGACATGCATACCGCGGCCAAGAAGCGCTTCCTGGAGAGCTTCCACGAGCGCATACTGAAGCCGCGCCAGCTGGACTTCGTGGCCCAGTTCACCGGACCGACCGGCGCCAACGCCGTCGAGGCCGCCATCAAGCTGGCCCGCAAGGTGACGGGCCGCGAGACGATCGTGGCATTCACCAACGGCTTCCACGGTGTGACCCTCGGCGCCCTGTCGCTGACCGGTAACCGCCATCACCGGGAGGCCGCCGGCGTCTCCATGAGCGGTGTCGCGCGCATGCCCTTCGACGGCTACATGGGTGAAGGCGTGGATACCCTCGACTACTTCGAGAAGACCCTGGACGACCCGAGCAGCGGCGTCGGTCATCCTGCCGCCGTCATCGTGGAGGCCGTGCAGGGCGAGGGCGGGCTGAACGTGGCCGGCGAGGAATGGCTGCAGCGTCTGGAGCGGATCTGCCGCCAGCGCGACATCCTGCTGATCGCCGACGACATCCAGGCCGGCTGCGGGCGCACCGGCACCTTCTTCAGCTTCGAACCGTCGGGCATCCGTCCCCACATGGTGACGCTGTCGAAGTCGCTCAGCGCCATGGGACTGCCGTTTGCGCTGTTGCTGATCGAGTCGGATCTCGACCAGTGGGAGCCCGGCGAGCACATCGGCACCTTCCGCGGCAACAACCACGCCTTCGTGACGGCCGCCGCCGCGCTGGAGCATTTCTGGTCGACGCCCCGCTTCGCGCAGGAAGTGAAGCGCAAGGCCGGTATCCTGCGCTCACGGCTCGAGGAGATCGCGAACGCCTCTCCCCTGGCGCTGAAGGTGAAGGGTCGCGGGCTCATGAGCGGCATCGCGTGTCCGGACGGCGAGACCGCCGCCGCGGTCTGCAGTGCGGCGCTCGAGCGCGGCGTCGTGATCGAGACCAGCGGCTCCTTCGACGAGGTGGTCAAGTGCCTGCCGCCGCTCACGATCACCGACGATGAACTGGAACGGGGTCTTGCAGCTCTCGCGGAGAGCTTCGCGGCCGTGGCCGGCGACAGCGCCTGAGCAGGGCGAGGAGCACGGAGAGGATGACTCATACCGTAGAGAAGATCGGCGGGACCTCCATCGCCGACAGCGACGCGGCGCTGAACAACGTATTCCTGCCGCGAGGCAACGGCGATCCGTACAACCGCATCTTCGTGGTGTCGGCCTACGCGGGCATGACCAACGAGCTGCTGGAAGACAAGAAGACCAAGGAGCCCGGCGTCTACACGCTGTACAGCCACAGCGAGTCCGACTGGGCCTGGGGCGACGCGTTGACGAAGGTCTGCCGCAAGATGATCGAGAAGAACGAGGAGATCTTCGACGATCCCGGCGTGCGCGAACCGGCCAACCAGTTCGTGCTCGAGCGCATCGAGGGCGTCCGGAGCTGCCTCATCGACCTGCAGCGCCTGTGCTCCTACGGCCACTTCCATCTCGGCGAGCACATGATGACGGTACGCGAGATGCTCTCGGCCCTGGGCGAGGCCCACAGCGCCTTCAATACCGCTTTGCTGCTGCGCATGCACGGCGTGGAGGCCCGCTTCGTCGACCTCACCGGCTGGCGCGACGACAAGCCGCGCACGCTGGAGGAGCGCATCGACATCGGTCTGCAGGGCATCGACTTCGAGGCCGAACTGCCCATCGTAACCGGCTACACCCAGTGCCACAGCGGGCTGTTCCGCGAGTACGGCCGCGGCTACACCGAGGTGACCTTCAGCCACGTGGCGGCACGCAGCGGCGCCAGCGAGGCGATCATCCACAAGGAATATCACCTGAGCAGCGCCGACCCCCTGATCGTGGGCGAGGACAAGGTGGAGAAAATCGGCAACACCAATTACGACGTGGCCGACCAACTCTCCAACATGGGCATGGAGGCCGTCCACCCCCGGGCAGCGAAGGTGCTGCGCCAGGCCGAGATCCCGCTGCGCATCAGGAACACGTTCGACCCGGACGACCCGGGCACGGTGATCCGGCAGGACTACGTGAGCGACGAGCCCTGCGTGGAGATCGTCACCGGCTGCCGCTCGGTGCTGGCGCTGAAGCTGTTCGACCAGGACATCGTGGGCGTGAGTGGCGTCGACCGGCGCATCATCGAGGTGCTGGAGGAGAAGCGTCTGCGCATCGTCACGAAGGACATGAATGCGAACACGGTGACCCACTTCGTCACCGGCACCCTCAGCCGGGCCAAGCACGCCATCGCGGAGCTGGAGCGGCTGTTCCCGCAGGCGGACATCGACCTGCGCCGGGTGGGGCTGGTGTCCGTGATCGGCAGCGACCTCGACCGGCCGGGCCTGCTGGCGGATACGGTGGGCTGCCTGCACCAGTCGGGTGTGGACGTGATCGCACTCCACCAGGGCATGCGCCAGGTGGACATCCAGATCATCGTCGACGAGGCCGACTACGACGCGGCCATCAAGACACTGCACGAGCGTCTGGTGGAGAACAAGGAGAGCGTGGGCGACCTGAACGCGGCCTGAGCCGCCGCTCGCCTCGGCTCCCATCGCAATGCTGACCAGCTTCATCGCGGCCATGGCGGCCTTCGTGCTCATCGGGGTGGGCTCGGTGCTGCGCAGCCGCGGTACCAAGGACGACTACTACCTGGCCAGCCGCGACGTCTCGCCGGCCTTCGCGGGCCTGTCGGCGATTGCCACCAACAACTCGGGCTTCATGTTCATCGGCCTCATGGGCTACACCTACGCGGCCGGTGTCGCGTCCCTGTGGGTGATGATCGGCTGGATCGTGGGCGACTTCCTGATGTCGCTGGTCATCCACCGCCGGCTGCGGGAATCCACGGAAAAGCACAATGAGGTGACCTTTGCCGGCGTACTCTCGCGCTGGCACGACACCGACTTCCGCATCCTGCGCATCGTGGTGGCGGTGCTGACGCTGGCCTTCCTCGGCGCCTATGCGGCCGCCCAGCTGAAGGCAGGCGGCAAGGCGCTGCAGGCGATGTTCGGCTGGACGCCGGACAGCGGTGCCGTCCTGGTGGCCACCATGGTGGCGCTGTATTGCCTGGCCGGCGGCATCCGGGCGTCCATCTGGACCGACGTCGCGCAGTCGTTCGTGATGATCCTCGCCATGGCCATCATGCTGACCGTGGCCCTCATCAGCGTCGGCGGTGTGGGCCCCGCCGTGGAGGAACTCTCGACCGTTCCAGGCTATCTGGCACCCTTCCCCGACGAACTCAGGCTGGACGCTCCCGCCGGCCCGCTGCTGTTCGTCGTCGGCTGGATGTTCGCCGGCATGAGCGTCATCGGCCAGCCCCACATCATGGTGCGCTTCATGGCGCTCGAGGACGCCGGCAAGCTGCGCCAGACGCGCATGTACTACTACGGGTTCTTCATCGTGTTCTACTCGCTGGCGGCGGGCGTCGGCCTGCTGTCACGGCTGCTCCTGCCCGACCTCGGCAGCATGGATCCGGAACTGGCGCTGCCCACGATGGCCATGGAACTGCTGCCGGGCATCCTCGCCGGCGTCGTCATCGCGGGCCTGTTCGCCGCGACCATCTCGACCGCGGACTCGCTGGTGCTCAGCTGCTCCTCCGCACTGACCCACGACCTGCTGCCGCGCAAGATCGAGAAACCGCTGGAGCTGAAGGCGGGCACGCTGCTGATCGTCGCGCTCGCGCTGGGCATCGCGCTGAACGGCACCCAGAGTGTGTTCGCCCTGGTGATCTTCTCCTGGTCGGCACTCGCCAGCGCCTTCGGCCCCCTGCTCTACGTCTATTCCCGCGGACTGAGGGTGGGCGAGGGCCAGGCGATCCTGATGATCGCCGTAGGCGTCGGCGTGGCCATCGGCTGGCGCTGGCTGGGCTGGCACAACGACATCTACGAGGGCATGCCCGGCATGCTCGCCGGCTGGCTCACCTACCACGCCACCCGGCGGCTGCTCGCGCCGTCCGGCACGGGCGACGAAGAGGCCCGCCAACAAGTTTGAAAACGCAGGACACGGGTGCCGGACACCCCTTTCCCTACAATTTGAACTTGCCGCCGCCCTGCAGACGCGGGTCCGGCGCGCCGCCGGCCCCTTCCGCGCCCGGCAGCACGATGGAGGACGCCGCATCCCGGCGCATCTCCTCCAGCCGCTTGATCGTGTCCTCCGCCGCCGCGGCAGCGCCGGCGCCGAACTTCCGTACTGCCTCCCCCAGCGAACCCGCCTCGATCTCGAACGACAGCGGCAGCGCGCCCGCCGGCGTCAGCAGCTGGGTCTGACCCACGTACTGCACCGCCCGGGAACTGTCCTCCGCGCCCTCGGCCGTCACCGGGGTCATCCGCCGGATCGTGCCCACCTGCTGGTCGGTGAATATCTCCTCCCGATACAGATCCTCGACCGCCATCTCCATCTCTTTCTCGTCGGGACGCTCCGCCATCGCGCTGGTTCCTTTCTGTCTGTGGACGGAAAGACGAAGGCTAACAAGTTTGCTCGTCCGCGGCACCTGCCGGCGCGTGCGAAGAGCCAAAAGAAAGGCCGGCACGACCCTGAAGCCGTGCCGGCCCGACCGGTACGGGCCGGCGCCGTCCCTGGCACCGTCCCGGTTCGCCTTACCGCCTCACTCCGGCAGGATCACCTTGTCGATCACGTGAATCACGCCGTTCGTGGCCGGGATGTCCACAGCCGTCACCGTGGCGCCGTCCACCTTCACGCTGCCGCCGCCGGTTTCGATATCGACCGACTGGCCGTTCACGGTGGTGGCGCTGTCCAGCTCCACCACGTCGGCAGAGGTCACCTTCCCCGGTACCACGTGGTAGGTCAGGATGGAGGTCAGCTTGTCCTTGTTCTCCGGCTTCAGCAGGCTCTCCAGCGTGCCCTCCGGCAGCGCGGCAAAGGCGGTATCGGTGGGCGCGAACACGGTGAAGGGACCGTCGCCCTTCAGCGTCTCCACCAGACCCGCCGCCTCGAGGGCAGTGGCCAGCGTGGTGAAGTCGCCCGCGGCCACCGCCGTCTCGACGATGTCCTTGTCGGCCTTCTTCTCCATGTTCTTGTGATGGCCCGCCACCGCAGTCGTGGCCGCCGCCATCAGCAACAGCGCCATGGCCAGCGCCGTGCGGATGTTCGAAGCATTCATGGTCGTCGTCCGTGTCATGTCGCTCTCTCCTCTGGGGTTGTCGTATGACTCGGGACTGTCTTCGCGGCCCGGCGAGGAACGGATGAGCGACAGCGTTGACAGAACCTCGACGCCGCAGCCCGTCAGAGCAGAAAGCCCAGGTCCCGTTCGGCGAAGTTGTCGATGTGGGGCGCCACCTGCGCAAGATCGCCGTCGGGGATGCCGAACCAGCGCGCCAGCGTCGCCGCGTACTGGTCCGCGGACAGCGACGGAATGATCCGCCCGCCGCCCACGTCCCGGGGTCCGTCGATCTCGAGCAGCGGATACTCGCCGTACAGCTCCCGGCCCCTCACCGCGTCGCCCACCACCAGCTGGATGCCGCCCCAGCCGTGATCGGTGCCATCGCCGTTGGAAGTCAGCGTGCGGCCGAAATCGGACTGGGTGAACGTGGTGACGCTGTCGGCCACACCCAGCTCTGCGGTGGCGGCATGAAACGCCGATATGGCCTGGCTGACGCCCGCCAGCAGACCCGGCTGCAGCTGCGCCTGGTCGTCGTGGGTGTCGAAGCCGCCGGCGGCGACGAAGAAGATCTGGCGCTGCATGGCGAGTTCGTCGCGCACGGCGATCAGGCGCGCCACGGTGGCGAGCTGCTCGCCCAGCTGGGAGGCGGGGAAGGATGTGGCGAGCTCGGGGGCGGAGGCGATGGCCCCGCTGACCCGGTCCGCCGCGGCCACCGCCCGCTGCTGCACCTCGGCGAAGCCGCGTTCGTAGACGGAGCCGTAGTTTGCATTGATGATCCGCTCGAAGGCACGGCGCTGCTCCAGGAAGATACCGCTGTCGCCGAAGCCCTCGAAGGGCACGGGACCCTGCGGCCCCATGACATAAGCCACGGTCTCGCCGGCCGACTGGAACAGGGTATTGCCGAACAGCGAGGCGTTGGTGGCGAGCTGCTGCCCCGACACCTCCAGGCGGATCAGGTCGGCGATGCGCCCGGCCCAGCCCGTCGCCGTCTGGCTGGTGCCCTTCAGCGAGTGCCACTGGTCCTGCTGATCGTTGTGGGAAAAAAGCTGGGGCGGCAGCACGGCAGAGCCGGCCTGGAACCCCGCCTTGGTGACGGGCCGGATCAGCGGCCCCACGTTGGTCACGAAGGCCGCGCGCCCGCTATCGAACAGCGTCTGCACCTCGGGCATGGACGGATGCAGACCGTAGTCCACGCCGTCCGAGGCGAGCGGCTGTATCGGCAGCAGATCCGCCTGCGGGATGGCGAGATTCTGGCGGGACGCCGCGTAGACGCCGTACTCCGCATCGCTTGCCGGCACCAGCATGTTGAACGAGTCGTTGCCGCCGAACAGGAACACGCAGACCAGCGCCCGGTAGTCGTCGAACGGCCCCGGCGCCGCGGCCACGTGCAGGCCCGGACAGGCGGCCAGCGCCGCACCGGCGCCGGCCCGCTTCAGGAATTCACGTCGATTGATGGCTGCCATGATGTCCTCTCCCTCAGCGCTGGTAGGCGTATTCCGGTGACGAAGCCACCAGGTAGATCGCCTCGGCCGCCCGGGCAATGGGGTCGCCGGCCGGGATGCGCTCCACCATCCCGACCGCCTCCTCCGCGAGCAGCGGCGATATCTCGCCCGCCAGCAGCTTGTCCGCCACCCGGGCCACGAGCGCCTCCGCGTCGCCGGCCAGCGCCACCTCCTCGCCGATGTCGATGTAGACATCGTCCGGGCCCAGGTCCGGATTCTCCGAGTGATTCACGAACGTCTGCGCCAGCATCAGGTTCGTGACCAGCGTGTTCTGGTATTCCGTGGCGATCTGCAGCTCGGGCGCCACCAGACCCCGGTCGCGGATCTCGCCCGGCGGCGCGTAGAACGGGCTGTAGAAGTTGAACACTGACGGCGACTGCAGCGGCCCCTGGCCGAGCAGGACGTAGGCGAAGCCGAACGGGAAGCCACCACTCTCCGAGCGGGCGTCGTAGGCGCGCCAGAGCTGGGTCAGGCGCAGTAACGGCTCCTTCAGCTTGCCGTCGGTGTCCAGGGCGTCGGCGGGGCGCGCCTCGGGGTCGAGCAGGATCGCCCGCACCACCGCCGCGAGGTCGCCGCGCACACCGGCGCCGTTGTCGTTGAAGGCCTCTGCGACCCGGCGCACGTACGCGGGCGACGGATTGCTGGTGGTCAGGCGCTCGATCAGTCGAGTGGCGATGAACGGCCCGACGTTCGGATGCCCGAAGACGTTGTCCAGCGCGGCACGCAGGTCTTCCTCGCCGGTCTGGCCCGCGGGCAGCGTGACGCCGCCGAGCAGCTTTTTGGCACCCGTGTCGTGGAACGCCTCGTAGAGTGCCATCGGCTGGGTCTGATTGAAGGGCGTGATGCGTGCCTCGTCGAAGCCCGGCGCACCGGCGAAGTGCCAGCCCGTGTAGACGTGGGCGAAGCCCTCGATCACGGACTGGTCGTAGGTGGGGATCGGCTGGCCGTCTCCGTCCGTCTTCACGGTGCCGTCGACGTTCAGCTCCACCAGGCCGATGGTGAACAGCTGCATGAGCTCGCGGGCGTAGTTCTCGTCCGGGCGGATGTTCAGCGCCGGGTTCGGCTTCTCGTTGCCGAGCATGCTGAGGTAGATGCCCATGGCCGGGTGCAGCGTGACCGCCTCCATCAGGTCGCGGAAATTGCCGAAGGCGTGTTCGGCCAGCATGTCGTAGTAATCGGCCAGGGCCCAGGGTGCGCCCTCCAGGGCGCCGAGCTGGGAGACCACCATGATCTGCGACAACGCGAACGCGACGCGCTGGCGGAGCTGATCCTCGCCGTCCACCGCGTTGCGGAACCACACGTCCACCCGGTCGGGCTGCAGCTGACCGGGGAAATCCGGCCGCGGCAGCGAGCGCAGATACGGCAGCTGCAGCGAGGCCGGCGTGTTCATCTGCCGGTCGATCCAGGCCTCGATGCCGCTCTCGACCACCGCGTCGGCCCCGGGCTCGGTGGCGCCGAAGGTGGCCTGGTTCAGGAAGCGGAAGGCTTCCGTCTTGCTCACCGTCGGCGGTGGTGGTGGAGGCGGCGGTTCGGACCCGCCACCCCCTGAGCCGCCGCCCCCGCAGGCCGTCAGAGCCAGCGAGCTGCCGAGCAGCAGCGCCGCCCGCAGCCGGATTGCATGTCGCCGTAACTTCTCGATCATCTCGCCTCCCCCGCCCGCCTCACGCCGGCATCGGAACTGACAACGCACCGGCGCCGTTCGGGTTGACAGCCACTGTGCCGGGAGGCGGGAGCGCACTCCGTGACACAGGCCACATTCGGGCGTCGCCGCACTATTCCGCCGCCTTCAGGTTCTCGGCCAGCCCCCGGCGCAGCAGCTCGATCGCCTCGGCGGAGCGTCCGGTCTCCTTCAGGGTGTCGCTCATCAGCACGTAGGCCGCATTGCGGATGGCCTGGTTGCTGCTGTTCTCGAGCACCCGGCGGAGCTCCTCCACCACCCGCGCCTTCTCGCCCCGCTCCTCGTAGACCTCCTTCATCTTCTGCATCTGCAGGATGGCGGCCTTCTCCGGCTCGGAACTGATGTCGTGGGTGGCCTCGATGATGGCCATGTAATCGGTCATGATCCCGAGGAAGGTCTGTATCGTCGCGAGTTCGTCCGTCGACTGCGCCTGCGCCGCCGGCGCGGCCGCGAGCAGGCCCGCCGCCAGGAGGCCGGCGAGCGCCCGTCTGGTCCGTCTAGCTGTTTGCATGGTCTTTCTCCTCGTCGTTCCGCAAGTGATTTCGCAGGTCTTCCAATTCCTCGTCGGCCTGCGGCTGTTCCGCGGGCCCCGTGTCAGCCGCCGGCCGCGCGGGCGCCGACGGCAGGGTCATGCCGCGAATCGCGGAGAGGCCCGGCACGGACCCGCCGGCGCGGCTCTCAGCCGCGAGCGAGAGTACGGTGAGCGAGGTCGGGCGTATGTCCGCCTCGCCGGCACCCCGCCAGGGCAGGGCCACCAGCAGCGCGGCCGCCGCCAGCGCCGCGGCCAGCGCGGCCACGGCCGGGCCGGCGGCGGACCGGCGGGCGCCGCGTCCGCCGCCGACCTCGGTGCGGATCCGGCCGGCCAGGTGCTCCGGCGCTCGCAGCGCGCGGTATTCCCGCTTCAGGCGTTCGATGTCGGCCGTTTTCCGGTTCGTCACTCCAGTCCCTCCGCTCCGTCACTCCGCAGCCGCGCGATTGCCTTGTGCAGCAGCGCCTTCACGGTGCCCTGCCGGCAGCCCATGGCCCGCGCGGTATCGGCCACCGACAGCTCCTCGAATATCCGCAGCATCACCACCTCCCGCTGGCGCGTCGGCAGCACGGCCACCAGTTGCCGCACGCGGCGTGCCGCCTCCCGATCGTCCGCCCGGCGTTCGGGGCCGTCCGCCGGGTCGGCCGGCTCCGCCTCCAGGCTCTCGGCCGTGCGCCTGCGGTTGTACTCGCCGCAGACAAGCCGGGCCGTGCGGTACAGCCAGGTGAACGGCGCCGCCCGGAAGCGGAAGCGGCCGAGGCCGCGCCAGGCCCGCAGGAAGATCTCCTGCACCGCGTCCTCCGCCTGCCACGGGTCGCGGAGCCAGACGCTCGCGAGACGATACAGACGGTGCTGATGCCGGCGCACCAGGGCCTCGAAGGCCTCCGGATCCCCGGAGCGGAAACGCTGCACCAACTCGACATCGGACGGCTCGGTCAAAACATGAAATCCCTCTTTGACCGGTTAGTGCAGGCCGGGCGTCGGGGGTTTACCCGCCGCGGTGAAAGAACGGGCCGCGTGCCCCGAGTCGTCCCCGGGAACGCGGGCGAGGCCCGTCAGCCGGGACCGTAGCCGGGCGGTGCGCGGAAGCCGCCGAGCAGCCGGTA
>CAZRSA010000029.1:0-24810 GCA_964602525.1 uncultured Woeseiaceae bacterium | reverse complement strand
GCCGACCCGTGGCGATCACCTCGTTGCCGCCCGTGGATACGTAGTATTCCCTCGGATCCCGGATGCGCCACTTCAGGAAGAAGTCCACGAACACGGACTTCTTCTCTGCGGTAATCACTTCCTCCGGCGGATTGTTCAGCGTCAGGATCTGCCGCGGGAACTTCCGGACGTTGTTGACGATCGGCATTTTGAGATGCAGGCCAGGCTCGTAGTCGGAAGCGATGACCTCGCCGAATCGGAACTTGAGCGCATACTCGCGTTCGTCGACGGTGAAGACCGAAAGGCCGAGGACTACCAGTGCCAGACCGAGGACGATGACGGCGATGAAACGGGCGTTACTCATCAGCGGGTCCTCCTGGCGCGTGCGTCGTCCCGGTTTCTGGGATCACTTTGCTCTTGCATCTGCGGCAACGGGTTCGTGCTCGACCCTCCCTCGGAACCGCTGTCGCCTTCGGCGCCGCGTCCCTGGCGTTGCAGGAGTTTGTCGATCGGCAGATACAGCAGGTTACCGCTGCCCTCCGCGTCCAGCAGAATCTTGCTGGAACGCTGCAGGACGTCCTCGATGGATTCGATGTAGAGGCGCTCCCGGGTAACCTCGGGCGCCGCCTGATATTCCGCCAGCAGCAGCTCGAAGCGGGCCGCCTCACCTTCCGCGTTGGCGATCAGCCGGTCTCTGTAGGCAAGGGCATCCTCGCGCATGCGCGCGGCCTGACCACGGGCCCGCGGGATGATGTCGTTAGTGTAGGCTTCTGCCTCCAGACGCAGGCGCTCCTTGTCCTCGCGCGCCTTGACCGCATCCTGCACGGCATCCCTCACCCGGTTGGGAAACTGTACCTTCTGCAGGTTTACGGAGATCACGCTGATTCCTGCTTCATACATGTCGAGCGTGCGCTGAATGAGTTCCTGGGTCCGGTCAGCGATCTCCGCCTGGTTCTCGAGCAGGATCTCGTCCAGCGTGCTCTTGCCGACGACCTCGCGGATGGCGCTCTCGCTCACCTCGTCCAGCGTCTCGTCGGCATTTCGCACATTGAACCGGAAGGCGATCGGGTCGGTCCTGCGGTACTGGACGGCCAGGTCCACCAGCACGAAGTTCTCGTCGCCGGTGAGCATCTGGGAGGTCTGCTCGAAGCGGCTGACCGCGCCGACATTCACCTTCTCCACCGACTCGACGGGATACGGGATATGCCAGTGCAGCCCCGGCATGGTCGTCGCCTGATAGTCGCCGAAGCGGAGCACAAGGCCGCGCTCGGCCTCGTCGACACGGTACAGTCCCGTGAGGCCCCAGGCCACCAGCGCCAGTACGACAATGATGGCAATGCCGGTGTTGCTGCCGGCCGGGCCACCGCCGCCGCCGCCCTTGCCGCCGAAGGCAGCTCGCAGCCGGCGCTGCCAGTCGCGGATGATCTTGTCCAGGTCGGCCGGGCCCTGATCCCTACCACCCCAGGGGTCCTTGGGATCGTCGCCCTTACCAGATTCGTTCCAGGCCATGTGCTTCGTTCAATCCTCTGCCGGCGTCACGACGCCGCGCGTTGTTCGACGCCCGCCCGGCCGTCCTGACGGTACGGCTCGAGGCGGTCCCGGGCGATATTCTCATGGGCGCAGAACCGGGCGAAATCTGTCGCATCCATGTCCAGCTCCAGCCACCACCCGCCGTCCTCGGCGGGCTGGTCCTGCACCACGGCACCCGCACCATACAGTACGGAGCGCTGCCTGCCCTCCGAGGGCGCAAGCCGCAGCCTGCCGGTCACCCGGCGGGCACGGAACTTCATCCGGAGAGCCTCCAGCAACAGATCCAGCCCTTCGCCCGTGCGGGCGGAGAGCCAGACGCCGCGTGGATCACCATCGTCGTCGGACTCCAGCCGCGGCCGGCGCCCGAGAATATCAACCTTATTGTACACCCTGAGCTGGGGCACCTCCCGCGCGCCGATCTGCTCCAGTACCTCGTTCACCTGGCGGATGCGCTGCAGGCGCTGGGGGTCGCTGGCGTCGATCACGTGCAGGATCAGGCTGGCGTCCCGGGTCTCCTTCAGGGTCGAGCGGAACGCGGCGACCAGCTCGTGGGGCAGATCGCGCACGAAACCCACCGTGTCCGCCAGCACCACCTCGTTGGCGTCGGGCAGCTCCAGGCGCCTGAGCGTCGGGTCCAGGGTGGCGAACAGCTGATCCGCGGCGTACACGCGGGCCTCGGTCAGGCCGTTGAACAGAGTGGACTTGCCGGCATTCGTATAGCCGACCAGCGCCACCGTCGGTACCTCTCCGCGCAGGCGGTTGCGCCGGCCGAGTTCGCGCTGGCTGTCCACCTTCTCCAGGCGGGCCCGGATACGGCGGATGCGGTCTTGGATCAGCCGGCGGTCGGTCTCGAGCTGGGTTTCGCCCGGCCCGCGCAGGCCGATGCCGCCCTTCTGGCGCTCGAGGTGGGTCCAGCCCCGGACCAGCCGGGTGGCGATGTGGCGCAACTGGGCCAGCTCCACCTGCAGCTTGCCTTCGTGGGAGCGGGCGCGCTGGGCAAAGATGTCCAAAATGAGGCCGGTGCGGTCGAGCACGCGGCAGCGCAGCCGGCTCTCCAGATTGCGTTCCTGACTCGGCGAGAGGTCGCGGCCGAAGATGACCAGTTCCGCGCACTCCTCTGCGACACGCTCGGCAAGCTCGCCGACCTTGCCGCTGCCGATCAGATAGCGGGGCTCCGGGGAACGACGGGACACGTCGACGCTCGCCAGCACCTCGGCACCGGCAGAGAGCGCCAGCTCCGTCAGTTCCTGGCACTCCTCCGGGTCCGGCGCGGCGCCGAACTCAATATTGACCAGAATCGCACGCTCGCCGCTCTTCGGGCGCTCAAACAAGAGGAACCTCCGGGGAGAACGTGCTGCTCCGCTCAGTCGGCGTCATCCCCGCCTTCGTCGGCAGCCGGGAGACGGACGTTGCGCGACGGCACCACCGTCGAGATGGCGTGCTTGTACACCATCTGATTGACACTGTTCTTCAGCAAAACGACAAACTGATCGAACGAATCGATCTGTCCCTGCAGCTTGATGCCGTTGACCAGGTATATGGAGACCGGCACCTTTTCCCTGCGCAGGATGTTAAGAAACGGATCTTGCAAAGACTGGCCCTTGGCCATCCTCGTACTCCTTGTTGTTATCGTTGTCCCGCCGGAACCTGCCCGCCGCCGCGGACGCGCCGCGGGCAAACCGGTGCGGGTGCCTCAACCCAAGCAGGCACGGGGCCAGCATACCACAGCCTGCAGCCGGTCAGGGCCCGTCGGGACCATCGATGTGTGCCTCGATTGCACGGGATATGCGGCCGGGCGTGGTGGGATCAAGGGGGTCCAGGCATTCCGCATCCGCCTCGCCACGAATCCAGGTGTGCTGCCGCTTGGCCAGCCGCGCGGTGGCGACCTCGGCGTTGCACCGGGCCTCGGCCAGCGTGGTATCGCCCTCGAGATGGCTCACGAGCTGGCGGTAGCCCACCGCGCGGAGCGAGGGCGCCTCGGGGGTCAGGCCCGGCCGTGCAAGCAGCCGTTCGACCTCGGCGACGAAACCGGCCTCGAGCATGGCGCCGAACCGCCGGCGGATGCGCTCGCGCAGGACCTCACGGTCTGCGAAGACAAGGGCCAGCCGGATGACACGCCCCGGGACACCCCCGCCGTCGCCACGGCCGCTCCGCTCCCGCTCCTCCCGGTGCCAGGCCGAGAGCGGCCGGCCGCTCAGCTCCCGGACCTCCAGCGCGCGCTGGATGCGCTGGGCATCGGCCGGCTCGATGCGCGCCGCCGTCTCCGGGTCGAGCCGTGCCAGCTCCGCATGCAGTGCAGGCCAGCCGGTCTCGCGCGCCCGCGCGTCGATGGCCGCCCGCACGGCCGGATCCCGGCCGGGCAGCGCCGCGAGGCCCCGGGTCAGCGCCCGGAAATACAGCATCGTGCCGCCCACCAGCAGGGGGATGCGGTCGGCCTGCCGGATCTCCCGGATGGCGCGCAGGGCGTCCCGCCGGAACTCGCCTGCCGAGTAGGTCTGCTCGGGCTCGCGGATGTCGATCAGTCGGTGGGGCGCCTCGGCCAGGAGCTCCGGCGGGGGCTTTGCGGTGCCGATGTCCATTCCCCGGTACACCATCGCCGAGTCGACGCTGACGATTTCCACCGGCAGGCGCCGGGCCAACTCCACGGCGATGTCGGTCTTGCCGGCGGCGGTCTGCCCCATCAGGCAGATCACGGGACTGCGGGCGTCACGCTCCTGCACGCCCCCGGTCACTGTCCGCGCAGGAACAGGCGGTCAAGTTCCCGCAGGCTCAGCGCCGTCCAGGTCGGCCGGCCGTGGTTGCACTGGTCGGCCCGCTCGGTGGTCTCCATGGCCCGCAGCAGCGCGTTCATCTCGGGAACCGTCATCGCGCGGTTGGCCCGCACGGAATGGTGGCAGGCCATGGTGGCCAGCAGCTCGTCCACGTGGTCGGCGATGCGGCCGCTGGTGCCGTGCTCGGCGAGATCCGCCAGCACGTCGCCGAGCAGTTCCTCGGCGGCGGAGGACGCCAGCAGCGTCGGAATCTCCCGGATCACCACCGACTCCGGGCCGTGCCGATCCACCACCAGGCCGACGTCGCGGAAGGCCTGCGCATGCTCCTCCGCCAGGTCCGCCTCGGCGCGGGAGACGTCCACGGCGCGTGGCACCAGCAGCGGCTGGCGCACGACATTTCGGTCGTCGAAGGCGCGTTTCAGCCGCTCGTAGGTAATGCGTTCGTGGGCGGCATGCATGTCCACCAGGACGAGCCCGTCGGCGTTCTGCGCGAGGATGTAGACGCCGTGCAGCTGGGCCAGCGCATAGCCGAGAGGCGGCACCGGGGCGGCCCCGGCAGAGACGGCATCCGCCGCCGGCGACGCCGTGCCGGGTTCCACGGCGCCGGCCAGGGCCGCATAGTCCGCCAGGGGCTCCGCGGCGGCCCGCCCTTCCCCGGACGCGAGCGGCATGGCCGACTGGCGGAACGGCTGCAGCGTCGCCGGTGCCGCGACCGCGGCCGCCCCCGGCCGTGCCCCGGGCCGGGTGTCCGCCAGCGCCTGCTCGACGCTGCGGAAGACGAACTCGTGCACGCTGCGCGAGTCGCGGAAACGGACCTCGTGCTTGGCGGGGTGGGCGTTGGCGTCCACCCTCGCCGGATCCAGGCTCACGCTGATCACGTAGGCCGGGTGGCGGCCGTGGAACAGCACGTCCCGGTAGCCGTGGCGCACCGCGTGCATGAGCACCTTGTCCCGCACGCCGCGCCCGTTCACGTAGCTGTACTGCAGGTCGGCCTGGCTGCGGGAATAGGTGGGCAGCGCGAGCCAGCCGGCGAGCGCGATGCCCTGCGCCTCGCGCTCCACCTCGATGCACTCGGCCGCGAAGCGCTCGCCCAGCACCTGCGCGAGCCGGCGCAGCCGACCCTCGCCGTTCGTGGCGGCGGGCAGGTGCATCACACTGCGCCCGTTATGGCTGAGGGTGAACTGGACGTCGAACCGGGACAGGGCCAGCCGGCGCACCGCCCGGTCGATGTGCTGGAACTCGGTCTTCTCGGTGCGCAGGAAACGGCGCCGGGCCGGCGTATTGAAGAAAAGGTCGCGCACTTCCACGGTGGTACCTTGCGGATGGGCCGCGGGGATCGGCTCGGGGACCACGCCGTTGTCGGCGCTCACCCGCCAGGCGGTGTCGCTGCCGGCCGCACGGGAGACCAGCGACAGACGTGACACCGAGGCGATGCTCGGCAGCGCCTCGCCACGGAAACCCAGGGACGCGACGGCCTCGAGGTCGTCCAGGCTGTCGATCTTGCTGGTGGCGTGACGGGCGAGCGCCAGGCCCATCTCGGCCTCGGGAATGCCGCCGCCGTCGTCGCGCACCCGCATGAGGCGCGCGCCGCCCGCCTCGATATCCACCTCGATCCGGCGGGCGCCAGCGTCAAGGCTGTTCTCCACCAACTCCTTGATCACGGACGCCGGCCGCTCCACCACCTCGCCGGCGGCGATCTGGTTCACCAGATGTTCGGGGAGTATTCGGATGGCCATGATGCGGGAGACGGGCGCGACCTTCGGCCCGTAGGCGGATTCTGTCACAAAGGTTCGAACGGCCGCCAGGCGGCTCAGCCGTCGGAGGGGATGCGCAGCACCTGGCCGATGCGGATGCGGTCACCCGCGATGTTGTTCACGGCGCGGATGGAGGAGACGCTCACGTCGTAGCGCATCGCGATCTCGCTCAACGTGTCGCCGCGGGCAATCACGTGCTTTACCTGGGGTTCGCGGCCCTGCCGCACGGCCCGGGCAACCCAGGAGTCGGGCGGCGGATTCGCGTAGAAGTAATTGCGTATGCCGGCCAGAATGGCGTTGGCGAGGCGGTCCTGGTGATTGCGGTCCCGCAGCTTGCGCTCCTCGCTCGGGTTGGAGATGAAGGCCGTCTCGACCAGGATGGAGGGGACGTCCGGGGACTTCAGTACCGCGAAACCGGCCTGCTGCACCGTGCGCTTGTGCACCCTGCCCACCCTGGCCAGCTCGTCGATCACGCTCTTGCCGACCTCCATGCTGGCGCCCAGCGACGCGTTCTGGGAGAGATCCAGCAGCACCGAGGCCAGGTCCTCGTCCTTGTCGGAGAGCTCGACGCCGCCGATGAGGTGGGTGTTGTTCTGCTCGGCGAGGCGGCGAGAGGCCTCGTCGCTGGCGCCCTTCAGCGACAGCACCCAGACGGAAGACCCCCGCGCCCGCTTGTCCCTTACGGCATCCGCATGCACGGAGACGAACAGGTCGGCACGATGCCGCCGTGCGTATTCCATCCGTTCGCGCAGCGGGACGAGGCGGTCGTCCTTGCGCACGAGTACCGCGCGCATGCCCGGCTCGGCGTCGATCCTGGCGGCCAGCTTTCGGCCGATGGCGAGCACGACGTCCTTCTCACGGGTCCGCCCCTGGCCGATGGCGCCCGGATCCCGTCCGCCGTGACCGGGGTCGACGGCGATCACCAGGTCCCGGGGTTCGGCGTCGGGGCGCGGGCGCACCGTCTTCACCGCCTCCGGCACGCCCGGCTCGGCCAGGTCGATGACCAGGCGGTCGCCGTAGCGGCCGTAGGGGCCGGCGCTGAAACTGTGGGGCCGCACCGCGCGCTCGAGGTCGAGCACGATGCGAATGTCGTTGCCGTCCCGCGGCGCGGCGCGGATGCCGCGCACGTAACCGCTGCCCGACGGCAACCTGGCCAGGCGGTCGCCGAGCCGGCTGTCGCGCACGTCGACCACCACACGGTCGGGGCGCGGAAGCGTGAACAGGGTGTGGTCGGCGGGAGCGCTCAGGTCCAGTACCACCCGGGTCTTGCCGTCCTCGGACCAGAGGCGGATGTCTTCAACGGTGGCTGCGGTCGCCGGCGCCGCCGGCACGCACAGCGCCGCGAAGACCGCCGCCAAGAAAATCGCTATCCCCGCTCGCTGCATAGACCCGGACGCCGTAAGCGCTCGACATAAGGTCGAACCAGTATACCCAACCGCCATGGAATTCCAAGCACTTTTCCTGTGATTAACCAGCGATATACGGCAATTACTTGAAGTGAGGAGTCGCCTGCCTCAGCGCCCCTTCCAGCGCCTCCCCCGTCGCCGTCAGCGAGCCGATGCGGGCCCGCCGCCCGCCGTCGGCGTGAGCCAGCCGGATGACCAGATCCGCCTGCGCCGCCAGCTCCGGGGCCCGCTCGGGCCATTCGACCAGCGCGACGGCATCCGTCATGTCCCGCCAGCCCAGGTACTCGAGTTCCTCCGGATCGGCGATGCGGTACAGGTCCAGGTGATACAGGATCCTGCCGTCGATGTCGTAGGGCTCGACCAGGGTGTAGGTGGGGCTCGGCACCGGCCCGGTGTGCCCCCCGGCGCGCAGCAGGCCGCGCACCAGCGTCGTCTTGCCGGCACCGAGTTCGCCCTCCAGCAGGATGAGGCAATTCCCGTTGCGAAGCCCGGCCAGCGCCCGCGCCAGCGCAGCGCCCAGTGCCTCGGTGGCCGCCGCGTCCCCGAGTTCCAGGCTCAGGGATTCACCCACGTCCGTATTCCGGCGATCAGGTCTCCCGCCACCAGGCCCCGCTCGCCCTGTCGCGCCGCCGTGTCTCCGGCCAGCGCGTGGACGAGAACTCCCGCCTCGGCCGCACGCCGGTGTGCCAGACCCTGGGCCAGCAGGGCGCCCACGATACCGGTCAGCACGTCCCCCATGCCGGGCGAGGCCATGCCCGGGTTGCCGCTGGTACAGATTGCGGGCAGCGCATCTGCCGCCGCCACCAGGGTGCCGGCCCCCTTCAGCACGGCCACGCCGCCATAGCGCTCGCTGATGGCCGCCGCCGCACCCATGCGGTCGGCCTGCACGTCGCCGGTGCCCTTGTCGAGCAGCCGGCCCGCCTCCCCGGGGTGGGGCGTCAGGATCCAGTGGTCGTTCCGGCGCGGTTCGGCCGCCAGCAGATTGAGCGCGTCGGCGTCCAGCACCGCCGGCAGGCCGGCGGCCAGGGCCGCGGCGAACATGTCCCGGCCCCATGCGTCGGTGCCGAGACCCGGTCCCAGTGCGAGATGGGTCGCCCGCTCGAACAGCGGCGCCAGATCCTCGCCCCGCTCGACGCCGCGGCACATGAGCTCCGGTCGCCCGCCCGTGACCACGGCGGCATGGGAGGGGTGGGTGGCGATCGTCACCAGGCCGGCCCCGCTGCGAAGCGCGGCCTCGCCCGCCAGACGCACGGCGCCGCCCATGCCCGGCGAACCGCCCACGATCAGCAGGTGGCCGAACAGGCCCTTGTGTGCCGAGCGCGGCCGCCGTGGCAGGAGCCCCGCCAGCGCATCCTCGCTCAGCCGGCGCAGAACGGGTTGCGCCGCAGCGGCACACTCGGCCGGCACTTCCAGCCCCGAGAAATGCAGCCGGCCGCAGACGTCGGGCCCGGCTCCGGTGACCAGACCCGCCTTCAGTCCCACGAAGGTGGCCGTCGCGTCGGCCCGCACCGCGGTGCCGCGGATGCGCCCGTCGTCGGCGTCCAGCCCGGACGGGATGTCCACCGCCAGCACCGGCAGCCCCGACTCATTGATGGCGTCCACGGCCTCGGCGAAGCGGCCGTCCACGTCCCGGGTGAGGCCGGTGCCGAGGATGGCATCGACCACGAGGTCCGCCTCGTCCAGCAGGGCCGGGTCCCATGCCGCGGCTTTGCGGCCGTCCTGCGCGAAATCCTCGCAGGCGCGGGCCGCGTCGCCGCCCAGCGATGCCGGCGGCACCAGGGCAGCGACGACGACGTGATAGCCCTCCTCCCGGGCCAGCCGGGCGAGCACGTAGCCGTCGCCCGCGTTGTTACCCGCCCCGCACACCACCAGCAGGCGGTTGCAGGCCGGGAATTCCGCCTCCAGGCTCGTGAGCAGCGCGGTGCCGGCGCGGCACATGAGGGTATAGCCGGGGATACCCTGGCGCTCGATCGCGCACCGGTCCAGCGCCCGTACGCCCCCGGCGTCGTAGATGGTCGTGGGTAATGGGTCCATGCCCGCCATTATACTGGGGAGAGCGGAGGCCCGAGTGCCGGCATTCCCGTCCGATGAGTTCAGACCAGACAGACAGCACCGCAACGATGACGCGCCTGGCCGGGCGGATCCGCGCCTGGGCGAAGCAACTCGGTTTCCAGCAGTGCGGCATCGCGCGGCCCGAGCTGGCCGCGGACGAGGCCCGCCTCGCCCGCTGGCTGGCCGAGGGACGGCACGGCACGATGCGCTACATGGCGAAGCACGGCACGCGGCGCAGCCGGCCGGCGGACCTGGTGCCGGGCACTGCCAGGGTGATCTCCGTGCGCATGGACTACCTGCCCGAGGAAGCCGCCGACGCCCGGCGCCTGCTGGATCATCCGTCACGGGCCTATGTCTCCCGCTACGCCCTAGGCCGCGACTATCACAAGGTGCTGCGCCGCCGCCTGCAACGGCTGGCGGAGCGCATCCGCGGCGAGGTCGGGGATTTCGGCTACCGGGTCTTCGTGGACAGCGCGCCGGTGCTGGAGAAGCCGCTGGCGCGCAACGCCGGGCTCGGCTGGATCGGCAAGCACACGAACCTGCTGAACCGGGACGC
Source organism: uncultured Woeseiaceae bacterium (assembly GCA_964602525.1). Taxonomy (GTDB): domain Bacteria; phylum Pseudomonadota; class Gammaproteobacteria; order Steroidobacterales; family Woeseiaceae; genus Lentisalinibacter. Next base: position 14,762 of record CAZRSA010000029.1, on the reverse strand, counting down.
GGGCTCCTGGTTCTTCCTGGGCGAGATCTACACCGACCTGCCGCTGCCGGCGGACGAACCCGTCTCCGATCACTGCGGCACCTGCGGCGCCTGCATCGACGTCTGCCCCACCGGCGCCATCACCGCGCCCTACGAGCTGGACGCGCGGCGCTGCATCTCCTATCTCACCATCGAGCTGCGCGGCTCCATCCCGGAGGAATTCCGCGCCGCGATCGGCAACCGCATCTACGGCTGCGACGACTGCCAGCTGTTCTGTCCCTGGAACAAGTTCGCGCAGCTCACCCGGGAGGCCGACTTCGCGCCCCGGCACGGCCTGGACGGGATCTCACTGGCTGAGGCGTTCCGGTGGGACGAACAGGAATGGCTCGGGCGCATGGAGGGCAGCGCCATACGCCGCATCGGCCACGAATGCTGGCTGCGCAACGTGGCCGTCGCCCTGGGCAATGCCGAGGGTACCGCCGAGGTGATCGAGGTGCTGCGCGCCCGTGCCGACCACCCCTCGCCGATGGTCCGCGAGCACGTGGAATGGGCGCTGGCCCGCCACGGCGCCACCCCCTTCTGAAACGACAGACCCACCGGAGAAGACGATGTTCGAAGCCCGCCCCTCGCCCTACCTGGTTCCCTACGACGGCAGCTTCCGGGTCGCCGGGCAGCCGACCCGCATCGCCGATGGCGATGGCTCGCCGAAGAAGCGTCTGAAGAAGCGGGTGAAGAAGCTGGCAGAGCTGCAGCGGGTGCTCTACGCCCACGACCGCCATGCGGTACTGCTGGTCTTCCAGGCCATGGATGCGGCCGGCAAGGACAGCACGATCCGGGCCGTGCTGAGCGGCGTCAATCCGGCCGGCTGTCAGGTCTACAGCTTCGGCAAGCCGAGTTCCACCGAACTAGACCACGACTTTCTCTGGCGCACGACCCGGGTACTGCCCGAGCGCGGCCGCATCGGCGTGTTCAACCGCAGCCAGTACGAGGAGGTGCTGGTGGTGCGCGTCCACCCCGGTATCCTGGACAACCAGCGCCTGCCGGGACCGATCGACCAGCACGGCCTCTGGGACCAGCGCCTCGAGTCGATCGCCGACCAGGAGAAACACCTCGCGCGCAACGGCACGGTGATCATGAAGTTCTGGCTGAACGTATCCCTTGAGGAACAGCGCCTGCGCTTCCTCGATCGTCTGAACGAGGAAGACAAGAACTGGAAGTTCGAGCCCCACGACGTGCGCGAGCGGGCGCACTGGGAGGAATACATGACGGCCTACGAGGCGACGCTGAATGCCACCTCCCGGCCCTGGGCACCCTGGTACGCCATCCCGGCCGACGACAAGAAGGAGATGCGCTGCGCCGTCGCGGAGATCATCGTCGCGAACCTGAGCTCGCTGAACCTGCGGTACCCCGTCGCCGGCGCCGCCGAAGCGTCCACCTTCGAGCAGATGGAATCCATGCTGGAGAGCGAGTGAGTTCACATTTTTTGCGTCCGGCGGAGGTGTGAAGGGGCTTTTGCCCGACTGGTCGTTGTTTTTCGCCCTGTGCTGGCGTATATGTGACGCCTTGACCAACCGGGCTCACGGGCCAGGACGGCGATGTCGGACAGCTCGATGCAGAAGACGACGGAACACTGGCGCAGGGACGGCCGGGACCGGGAAGACCCCACGATCAACTCGGATTACAAGCGTTCCCTGCTCGAGGGTCTGCGGCTCTTCCATGGCGTCAACGCGGATGCCGTGCAGGCACTGCTGCAGGCCTGCGACCGCCGCGACGCCTCCCGCGGCGAGGTTGTGCTGGCCCCGGACTGCACCAACGAATCGGTGTACATCGTGCTGTCGGGCAGCATGAGCGTGCACGTCGGCGCGCTGGAGGCACCGGCGCTGCGCAGCCTGGACGTCGGCGACTGCGCCGGCGAGATGTCCATCATCGAGAACCGGGACCCTTCCGCCTGGGTGGTTGCGGACGAGGACAGCCACCTGATGGTGATCCACAAGGACATCCTGTGGAACCTGGTGGATGCCTCCCACGCCTTTGCCAAGAACCTGCTGTCGGTGCTGTCCGAGCGGGTGCGCACGCACAACGACTTCCTGGCCGACCGCATCGGCGTGCTACGCAAGTTCGAGCACCACGCCACCACCGATGCGCTGACCGGACTCAATAACCGCCACTGGATGGAAGACATGTTCCCCAGGGAGCTGTCCCGCTGCCGGGCGGACGGCGAGCCCGCCTCGCTGATCATGATCGACGTGGATCACTTCAAGTCGTTCAACGACCGCTACGGCCACGTGGCGGGGGACAGGGTGCTCTCGGTGGTCGCTGACGCCCTGCGCGCGCATTTCCGTCCCACGGACCTGCTGGCGCGCTTCGGAGGCGACGAATTCGCGGTGCTGCTGCCGGGGCTGACCGCCGCGGAGGCACGGACCGTCGGCGAGCGGGTCCGCGAGGCCGTGAGCGACCGCGCCGCCGGCTCCGAGGAAGGAGCGGACTCAGGCGTGACCATTTCCCTGGGCGTGTGCGAGACCGGCGGAGACTACGACTACCCGGCGCTGCTGCACCGCGCGGACGATGCCATGTACCGGGCCAAGCACCACGGCCGCAACTACGTCTCCGACTGAGCCCTCAGACCCGCACCAGCACGTTGTCGATCAGCCGGGCACGGCCGAGCCGCGCCGCGGCCAGCACCACGAGTTCGTGGCTCCCGTCCGCCGGCAGCGCCAGGTCCTTCGCGCTGCGGATGCCCACGTAGTCCGGCGCGAAGCCCCCCTTCTCCAGCCGGGCGAGTGCGTGGCCCTCCAGCGAGGCGAAATCCCGCTCGCCGCTGACCAGCGCCTCGCGCACCTCCTCCAGCACGGCGTGCAGCAGGGGAGCCGTGCGCCGCTCCGCCTCCGTCAGGTAACGGTTGCGGGAACTGCAGGCCAGCCCGTCCGCCTCCCGCACCGTCGATCCGAGCACGATGCCGATGGGCATCGACAGGTCCCGGGTCATGCGGCGGATGATCAGGAACTGCTGGTAGTCCTTCTGTCCGAACACCGCGACCTCCGGCCCCACCATCGAGAACAGGCGGCAGACCACGCTGGCAACGCCGTCGAAATGGCCGGGCCGGAAACGCCCGCAGAGATCGTCGGACAGACCCGGCACATGCAGCCGGGTGGCCGCGGTCTCGCCATACGGATAGACCGTCTCGGCCGAGGGAGTGAACAGGAGATCGGTATCCACGCTCGCAAGCAGCCGCCGGTCCTCAACGATGGTGCGGGGATAGTTGCCGTAGTCCTCGCCCGCACCGAACTGGGTGGGGTTGACGAAGATGCTGACCACCACCCGCTCCGCATACTCCCGTGCGAGGCGCACGAGACTCAGATGCCCCTCGTGCAGGTTGCCCATGGTCGGCACGAAGGCGATGCGCTCGCCGGCCTCGCGCCGCCCGGCCGTCCAGGCCCTTACTTCGGCCGGCGTGCTGACCTCGCGCGGCGCGCCGTCCACCGGTGTGCTGCCGCGGGCGCTCACGAGAAACAATGCTCCGCGGCCGGATAGCTGCCGTCCTTCACCGCCGCCACGTACGCCTTCAGCGCCTCCAGCGGCGAGGGCTGGCCGGTCATGAAATTTCTGACGAAGCGCGGCGTGCGCCCCTGGGTGATGTCCAGGATGTCGTAGAGGACCAGGATCTGGCCGTCCACTTCCGGCCCCGCGCCAATGCCGATCACCGGCACCTCCAGACTGTTACACACCGCGGCCCCCACCTCGTTCGGCACACACTCCAGCAGTACCACATCCGCGCCCACGTCCTGCAGACGTTTCGCGGCGTCCACCATCCTGCGGGCCTCCTCCGGATCCCGGCCCTGTACCTTGAATCCGCCGATCTTGTGCACGGACTGGGGCTTCAGACCGAGGTGAGCGCACACGGGGATGTCGTGACGGGCCAGGTACTGGACGATCTCGATCTGGCCGGCGCCGCCTTCCAGCTTGATCATCATGGCACCGCCGTCCTGCATGAGGCGCACGGCGTTGTCCAGCGCCTGGCCCGGGTCCGTGTAGCTCATGAAGGGCATGTCGGCCATCAGGAAGGCCCGCTGCAATCCCCGGGCGACGTTGCGGGTGTGGTAGATGATGTCGTCCACCGTCACCGGCACCGTCGTGTCGTGGCCCTGTATGACCATGCCGAGGGAGTCGCCCACCAGGACCACGTCGGTGCCCGCCGCGTCAACCAGCAGGGCATAGCTCGCGTCATAGGCCGTCAGGCAGGCGATCGGCTCCCCCTCGGATTTCATCCGCAGCAGGGTGCCGACATTGACCGGCGGCTCTGCCATGTCGCGTTGCTGAAGCTGTGTGTACATCTGTGCTCGTCTCGTCCGGGAATGGCGGTCGCGGCGCGACGCGCCCGGGGCCGGGGCGTCAGGCGAATGCGACCGGATTGGGGTTGAAGAAATGTCGCCCGCTGCCGGTGCGGCGGATCTGTTCGCACAGCAGCCGGAAGTCGTCGTCATTATGGACCGGATCGATACCGGCCGCATTCACGATCAGCAGCGGCGCCTCCGCGTAGTCGTGGAAGAACCGGGCGTAGGCCTCGGCCAGGCGCTCCAGGTAGGCCGGATCCATGTCCCGCTCGTAGTCGAGGCCGCGCCGCGCGATGCGCTCGAGCAGCACCTCCACCGGCGCCTGCAGGTAGACGACGAGATCCGGCACGGGCGCATCGATATCGAGCCTCTCGAAGATCTGCTCGTACAGCGAAAGTTCCTCCCGGTCCAGGTTCAGCTCGGCGAACAGCCGGTCCTTTTCCAGGAGGAAGTCAGCCACGAGCGCGGGCCGGAACAGGTCGTCCTGGCGCAGGCTCTCCAGCTGGCGGGCACGCTGGAACAGGAAGTGAAGCTGGGTGGGCAGTGCGGCGGCGCGGCCGGTGCGGTAGAAACGCTCCAGGAACGGGTTGTCTTCGGTCTCCTCCAGCATCAGCTCGCTGCCGAAGGCCTGTGCCAGCCGCCGCGCGAGGCTGGTCTTGCCCACCCCGATCGGACCCTCCACCACCAGATGGCGAGGTGGAGGCGGCTCGGTCTCGCCCGGACGACGGAGCGGCGTGACAGTGCTGCGGTCGGCCGGGCTCATCCGTCTTCGCTTCCTCGCTCCTGCAAACGCTCTATCCCCCTCCCGGCGACGCTCCCCGCCAGGCTCGCCACGCGCCCCAGGCCGGGGATGACGAGATCCGGGGCCACCGAGGCCAGCGGCAACAATACAAAATTTCTCTCGCCGATGCCCGGGTGCGGCAGGGTGAGTCCGGGGTCATCCCTGACCGCCTCGCCGTATGTCAGCAGGTCCAGGTCGAGGGTGCGCGGACCCCAGCGGTCCGCGGCGCTGCGCCGCCGCCCGTGCGCACGCTCGACGCCGTGCAGCGCCTCCAGCAGTTCGGCGGGGCCGACCCGGGTCACCAGGCCGGCGACGGCATTGATGAAATCGGGCTGGTCCGCCGGCCCCATCGGCCGCGAGCGGTACAGCGGCGAGCGCAGGACCAGACGCACGCCCGGTAACGCCGCGATCTCGTCGAAGGCCCGCAGCACCTGCCCGCAGGGCTCGTCCAGGTTGCTGCCGAGCGCGACCCACGCCGGCCGCCACACCGGCCGCGCCGCCTGGCTCAATCGGTCGCTTCCCTGCGCTTGCGCCGGCGGGGACGCCGTCGGCGACCGCCGCTCTTGCCGCCGCCCGAGCCGCGCACCTCGAACGCCTCGGCCCGCTCGTCGCCGCTCATGCCCTGCACCTCGGTCCAGAACGTGGCCAGCTCCGGGTCCACTTCGCCGATGCGCGAGCGCAGCAGCATGAAGTCGTAGGCCGCGCGGAAGCGGCGGTGCTCGAGGAAACCCATGGCCCGCTTGCCCTTGCGCCGCTCGAAGCGCGGCTGCAGCGCCAGCATCTCGCGCATGGGCGTGGCAAAGCGCTTGGGTATGGAGATCAGCGACTGCTGCCGCGCCACGACCTCGCCCGCCGCGATGCCGAGCGCCTGGGGTTCGCTCATGCCGCGCGCCGAGAGGATCTCCGTGGCGCGGGCCCGCACCGGGGCCCACAGGAAGACCCCCAGCAGGAACATCGGCGTGACCGCCTTGCCCTCGGCTACGCGCTGGTCCGTGTTGGCGAGCGCGAGCGCGATGAACTCCCGGAACTTCGCCGCGACGGGGCCGTCGAGCTCCCGCCGGGTCTCCGGGAACAGCCGGCCGAACAGGCCGTGCTCCAGCAGGAGTTCGAACGTGCGCCGCGCGTGGCCCGCCTGGAACATCTTCACGAACTCGTCGAACAGGCGCGCCGCCGGCACGTGGGACAAGAGAGCGCTCAGCTCGGGCATCAGCGCCGCCACTTGCTCGTCGATGGTGAAATCCAGCTTGGCCGCGAAGCGGACCGCGCGGAGCATGCGCACGGGGTCTTCCCGCAGCCGCTGTTCCGGGTCGCCGATCAGGCGCAGCACCCGCTGGTCGATGTCCCGGGCTCCCTCCACGTAGTCCCAGATGCTGAAATCGGCGATGTTGTAGTACAGGGCGTTGGCCGTGAAATCCCGCCGCCAGACATCCTCGTCGATGCTGCCGTAGACATTGTCCCGGAGGATGCGGCCGTGCTGGTCCAGCTCGACGTCGGCCCGCTCGTCCTCCGCATCGGCGCTGGCCCGGAACGTGGCCACCTCGATGATGTCCCGGCCGAAACGCACGTGAGCCAGCCGGAAGCGGCGCCCGATCAGCCGCGAGTTGCGGAACAGGTCGCGCACCTGGTCCGGGTCGGCGTCGGTGGCCACGTCGAAGTCCTTCGGCCGCAGGCCCAGCAAGAGGTCGCGCACGGCTCCGCCCACCAGAAAGGCCTGGAAGCCGGCATCCTTCAGCCGGTACAGGACTTTCAGTGCGTTCTTGGAGATGTTGGCGCGCGAGACGCTGTGATCAGGGCGCGGTATGATTCTGGGCGGCCGGCCGGGGCCTGCCGAGGCTGGTTTCGACAATAATGCTTCGCTTGTAACTGCCAAAGTGGCCCGTATAATAACAGCCCCCGCAGGGTCGGGCAGGACAAAAAGAGCTGCGCTCCCTTCGTCTAGCGGTCCAGGACGCCGCCCTCTCACGGCGGAAACAGGGGTTCGATTCCCCTAGGGAGTGCCAACCTGCCCCCTCCGAGGCACCCGATGCCTCACCGGTCGTGGCCTCACAGGATGACTCGATGCGGCTCAGCCTCTCCGCCACGTCCACGCAACGATCAGGACCCCGCGGGAGCCGCCCGTGAAACAGCCCGCCGGCGCCGCCCGCGCATCCCTGCTGAAACGCCTCTTCGCGCTCGAATCGCGGGAGCGCCGCGCGGTCGTCTGGTCGTTCCTGTATTTCTTCACCCTGCTCTGCAGCTACTACCTGCTGCGGCCCATCCGCGACGAGATGGCCATCCTCGGCGGCACGCAAAACATCCGCTGGCTGTTCCTCGCCACGTTCCTCGCGATGCTGGCGGTGGTGCCCCTGTTCGGTTTCGTCACCGCGCGCTGGCCGCGGGCCCGCTTCCTGCCCTGGGTGAATCTCTTCTGCGCCGGGAACCTGGTGCTGTTCTACCTGGCGTTCGTGAGCGGCGGCGCATCCGAGGTCTGGGTGGCGCGCACCTTCTTCGTGTGGCTGAGCGTCTTCAATCTGTTCGTGGTCTCCGTGTTCTGGAGCTTCATGGCGGACCTCTACGACCGTGACCAGGCGAAACGGCTGTTCGGCATCATCGCGGCCGGCGGCAGCGTTGGCGCGCTGACCGGACCCGCACTCACCGCCCTCGTGGTCGCCCAGATCGGCTACCAGCAGATGCTGCTGATCTCGGCGGGGCTGCTCGGCTTTACCGTGGTCTGCATCCTCAGACTGCGGACCTGGGCTCACGAGCAGCCCCGGCAAGAGCTGGCTCATACCGACGAGGCGCTGGGCGGCGGTATGCTGGAGGGCATCTCGCTGACGCTGCGCCGCCCCTACCTCGCCGGCGTCTCCCTGATGATGCTGCTCGCGGTATTCGCCGGCACCGCACTCTATATCTTCCAGGCCCAGTTCCTCGAGCAGGCCATCGCGGACTCCGACCGCCGCACCCGGGTATTCGCCCTGGTGGATCTCGGCGTAAACGTACTGGCGCTCGTGGCGCAGGGTTTCGTGGTCAGCCGGGTCATGCGGCGCTTCGGCCTCGGCATCACGCTGGCGCTGCTGCCGGCGGTCAGTATCGCCGGCTTCTTCGCGCTGGCCGTGACGCCGGTGCTGGCAGTCGTGCTTGCGCTGCAGACCGTGCGCCGTGCCATGAACTACGGCATCGCCGGCCCGGCGAAGGAGGTGCTTTTCACCGTGGTTTCCCGTGCGGCCAAGTACAAGGCGAAGAACTTCATCGACACCGTCGTCTACCGGGGCGGTGACGCGCTGTCGGCCCAGATCATCGGCGGCCTGCAGGACGCGGGCAAAAGCCTCGGTGAGATTCTCTCCCTGGTCATCGGCGCCTGCGCCGCCTGGCTGGGCGTGGCCTTCGCCCTCGGGCGCGGCTACCGCACGCGTTATGATCGGCGCGTGAGGGAGGAGCAACTGATAACGGAGGCCCCGACATGAGCCAGATAACGCTGACCCGCAGGGCACTGATCGCCCTGGGAGCCGCCGCGGGCGGCAGCCTGCTGCTGCCCGGCATGCTGCCGGCAGCCGGCACCGTGTCACGGCGGGCCATTCCCTCGTCCGGCGAGCCGTTGCCGGTGATCGGCCTGGGCACCTCCGGCGTCTTCGACGTGGAGGCGACGCCGGAGAACCTCGCTGCCCGGCGGGAGATCGTGGCGGCGATGGTGGAGCACGGGGCCTCCGTCATCGATACCTCGCCCATGTACGGCCGCGCCGAGGCGGTGGTGGGCCGGGTGGTGGAGGATCTCGGGGTGCGCGAGCAGATGCTCTACGCGACCAAGGTCTGGACCCGCGGGCGCGAAAAGGGGCTCGCGCAGATGGAGGAGTCGTTCCGGCTGCTGCGCACCGACACGATCGACCTGATGCAGGTCCACAACCTGGTGGACACACGGACCCAGCTCGCGAGCATCCGCGAGCTGCAGGACGCCGGGCGCGTGCGCTACTCCGGCATCACCCACTACCGGGTCAGCGAGCACGACGACCTCGCGGCCGTCATCGAGGCGGAACGCCCCGACTTCGTGCAGGTGAACTTCTCCATCGCCACCCGGGCGGCCGAGGAACGCCTGCTGCCGCTGGCCGCCGACCGGGGCGTGGCAGTGATCATCAACCGGGCCTTCGAGGACGGCAGCCTGTTCCGCGCCGTACGCGGCCGCGAAGTGCCGGAGTGGGCCGTCGAGGCGGGTATGGAGAGCTGGGGCCGGTTCTTCCTGAAATACGTGCTGGCCCATTCGGCCGTCACCTGCGTCATCCCGGGCACCTCGAAACCGCGGCATATGCGCGACAACCTGGGTGCCGGCACCGGCCCGCTGCCGGACGCCGGGCTGCGCCGGCGCATGATCGCCTACGTCGAATCCCTGTGACGCGTGCCGAACCCGCCGGCGACGAGCCCGTGGGCCTGCTGCGCCGGCTGGCGGCGATCCTCTACGACAGTCTGCTCGTGCTGGCGCTCCTGCTCCTCGGCACGCTGGCACTGGTCATCCTGAACGCCGGCGAGGCCATACCGGCGCACACCTGGTGGTACCGACTGTTCCTGCTGGCCGTCGCGGGTGGCTATTTCGTCTTCTTCTGGCTGCGCGGCGCCGAGACCCTCGGCATGAAGTCGTGGCGTATCATGGTTGTCAGCCGCGACGGCGGTCCCGTAACGCCGCGTCAGGCGCTGGTCCGTGCGGGCACCGCCATGCTGTCCTGGCTGCCGTTCGGCGCCGGCCTCCTCTGGTCGCTGGTCGATCGTGACGGCCTCGCCTGGCACGACCGCCTGTCGGACACGAAGCTGGTGCGCTCGGTGAAGCGTCGCTAGGGGCGCATCAGCGCACCCGGGAGAGCACGAACGCCGTCACCGCCAGGAGCGCCAGCGTGGGCAGCCACGCGAGCACGGCCGGGTTCAGGTTGAACACCACACCCGTGTTGGCCAGCATGCGGCTGGCCAGAAAATAGGCGAGGCCGATCAGCACGCCCACCATCAGCCTGCCGCCTGCACCGGCGCTGCGCAGCGAGCCGAACACGAAGCCGATGGCGAGTACCGGCATCAGCACGATGGTCAGCGTCGAGGCGATCCGGTTCCAGAGCTCGGTCTGGTAGGTCGTCGCATCGAGCTCGTTCTTCTTCAGATAGCCGATGTAGCTCAGCAGGCCGCGCACGGACAGGCTGGCCGGCTTGACCACGGCGATGCCGAGCACTTCGGCATCCACGCCGTAGTCCTCGACGGTGCGGGGCTGGCGGCTGGCGCTCGCGCCCTCGCCGGTGAAGCGGGTGCGGGCGAAGTTCTCGAACACCCAGCGTTCCTCCGCGTCCAGGCCGGCGTTGTCGGCGTGACTGATCGACGCGAGTCGGCGGTCCTCGCCCAGTTCGAAGAGATACACGCCGCCGAACTCGAACTCGCTGCTGATGCGCTCCACGTTGAAGATGGTGTTGCCGTCGCGCACCCAGGTGCTCCGGCCGCCGGTCAGCCCGGCCTCCTCGTTCTTCGCCACGGCGCGGTACTTGCGGGCGAACTGGTCCAGGGGCGGAGCCAGGTACTCGCCCAGCACCACCGTGCCCAGCATGATCAGCGCGCCCGCGACGGCGGCAGAGCCGGCCAGCCGGTAGTGCGAGACGCCGGAGGCACGCATCACCACCAGCTCGCTGTTAGCGGCCAGCTGCCCGAGGCCGACCAGCGCGCCGAGCAGGGTCGCCACCGGCAGCATCTGCACGGCCAGCAGCGGCAGACGCAGCAGGGTGTAGACCACGGCATCCAGTGTGCCGTAGCGACCGATGGAGGTATCGTCCATCTGGGCGATGAACTCGAAGAAGCCGGCCAGGGCCAGCAGCACCGCCACCACCACCAGCGTCGTCGACACGACGGAGCGCACCAGGTAAAGGGTGAAGACCTTCATGCCCTGCTCCGCGGCACGAGCCGCCAGAACCAGCCGTTCTGCGCCCCCAGCAGGACGATACCCAGCAGCAGGATCAGTGCGTGCACCCACCACATGCCGATCGCGGGGGCGAGCTCGCCCTGCTCCACCCAGACCTGCGCGGCGCCTAGCAGGTTGAAATAAATGAAATAGACCAGCACGCCCGCCAGCATCTTGCCGTAGCGTCCCTGGCGCGGGCGGCTCTTCGCCAGCGGGACCGCGAGGAATGCCAGCAGCAGCGCCGAGATCGGCACCGAGACACGCCACTGCAGTTCCGCGGCGGCCTGCAGGTCGCTCGAGGCCAGCAACTCCTCCGTGCTCCGGGCCTCGGCGTCGAAATCGGGTTCGCGCGGCGCCGGGACCTTGTAGGGGATGCCGTGCTCGGCGAACTCCACGATGCGGAACTGGCGCTCGCCGGGGCGGCCCTCGTAGCGGCGTCCGTTCTCCAGCACGATATAGCGGGTCCCCGGGTCGGCGGACGGTCGCTGGCTGCCTTTCTCGGCCAGCACCACCTCCAGCGCACCACCAGTGCGCCGCTGCAAAAAGACGTTGGTCAGCGAGCCGTCCCGGTCGACACGCTCGGCATAGATCACCGCATCGCCCTTGCCGGCGCTGGTGAACCGGCCCGGCTCGATGGCGCGGAGGTCCACCCGCTGTTCGGCCGCCGCGGCGATGCGCTGTACCTCGCGCAGGGCCTGGGGGCCGAGATCCAGCGACAGCCAGCCCACCAGCAGGGCCAGGGGTACGGCGAGCCACGCGAGCGGCCGGTACAGCGAACCGGGCCCCATGCGGCAGGCCATCATGGCCGGCATCTCACTGTCCCGGTACAGGCGCGCCAGCGCCAGCATGATGGCCAGGAACAGGCCGAAGGGAATCAGGATGGTCAGGTACTGCAGCGCGGTCAGACCGATGACGCTGAACACGGCATCCCGCGGCAGCTTGTCCTTGGCGGCGTCGCCCAGCACCCGCGCGAACTGGTTGCTGAGCAGGATGAACAGCAGCACCGCAGTAACGGCCGCCCAGGTCCGGGCCGCCTCACGCAAGACGTAGCGATCGAGTATCTTCATTACGCCGCCATCCGGCTCACCGTGGCCCCGCTTAACTTCGCTGCCGCATTTGGGCTAGAATCCCGCCTTTCCCGCAGAGCGCACCGGCACGGCGATGTGCCCTAAGCTCCCGGCAGACAACAAGAAACTGCATCATCCGGTGCGCCGCACCACGGAGTCAAGCAGGGACGATGCCCGCTGGCTCCCGCGTCGGGCGCAGGGACGCAGCACCGAGGTTCACCCATGGAATATTTCAGCACCAGCGGCGACGCCGCGAAACGCGCAACGGAATGCGCCATCGTCGGCCTGTATTCGAACGGCGACCTCGACGCAGGCGCCAGCGAGATCGACGAGGGCAGCGGAGGCCTGCTGGCCCGGCTGAAGAAATCAGGCGACCTGTCCGGAAAGCTGGGCCAGGCCAGCCTCATCCCGGCGCCGGCCAAGGTCCGCTGCAAGCGCGTACTCGTCGTGGGGCTGGGCAAGAAGAGCGAGTTCGGGGTACGCCAGTACCGCAAGGCACTGGATGCCGCATTCGGCGCGCTCTCCTCCACGGCCGTCACGGAGGCCGTCTCCTACCTGCACCGTAACGAGGTCGCGGACGCGGATACCTACTACCTCGCGCGCTACGCGGTGCAGACGCTGGGCGACCGCCTCTACCGCTTCACCCGGATGAAGTCGAGTTCCCGGGACGGCGGGCTGAAGCTGAAGAAGCTCGGTTTCGGCGTGGCCTCCAAAACAGACGGGGATGCCGCCACGGACGGAGCGCGTCACGGGCAGGCCGTGGTCCGCGGCATGGACCTGGCCCGGGAGCTCGGCAACCTGCCCGCCAACGTCTGCACACCCGCCTACCTGGCCGAGGAGGCCGGCAGGCTGGCCAAGCACTACCGGCCGCTGAGCATCGAGGTGCTGGAGGAGAAGGACATGGAGCGCCTCGGCATGGGTGCACTCTTGTCGGTCACCGCAGGCGCCGAGGAGCCGGCCAAGCTCATCGTACTGAACTACCGGGGCGGCGGCGACGACGAGCCGCCGGTCATCCTGGTCGGCAAGGGCATCACCTTCGACACCGGCGGCATCTCGCTGAAGCCGGCGCCCGCCATGGACGAGATGAAGTTCGACATGTGCGGAGCCGCTACCGTGCTGGGCACGATGCAGAGCGTCGCCGCACTGCAGCTGCCCGTGAACCTGATGGTGATCGTACCCGCCTGCGAGAACATGCCCAGCGGCCGCGCGACGCGCCCCGGCGACATCGTCAAGAGCATGTCGGGCAAGACCATCGAGATACTGAACACCGACGCCGAGGGCCGGCTGATCCTGTGCGACGCCCTCACCTACGCCCAACGCTACGAGCCTGCCGCGCTGATCGACGTGGCGACGCTCACGGGGGCCTGCGTCATCGCCCTCGGCAACCACAACAGCGGCCTCATGTCGAACGACGACGCGCTGGCCGACGAGCTGCTGGCGGCGGGCCGGCGGGCCGACGACACCGCCTGGCGTCTGCCCATGGGCGAGGACTACGACAAACAGCTGAAGAGCAACTTCGCGGATTTCGCCAACGTGGGCGGCCGCGAGGGCGGCGCCATCACCGCCGCCTGCTTCCTGGCCAGATTCACCCGGGACGCCACCTGGGCGCACCTGGACATTGCCGGCACGGCCTGGCGCTCGGGCAACCGCAAGGGCGCGAGCGGGCGGCCGGTGCCGCTGCTGGTGGACTACCTCATCGAGCGCGCCGGCGCCCGGGACTGACGGTGCCTCGTGGCCGCGCCGCGGGTCGACTTCTACGTACTCGCCGCCGGCGGTGAAGACGCACGCCGGCGCTTCGCCTGCCGCCTGGCCGAGAAGGCCTATCGGCTCCGGCATCGCGTGCACGTGCATGCCGAGGACCGGGCCGCCGCCGAGGCGCTCGACGAGCTGCTCTGGACCTTCCGCGACGGCAGCTTCCTGCCCCACGAGATGCTGCCTAACGAGAGCGGCGCGCCGGTGACCGTCGGCTGCGGTGAGGAGGCGCCCGACCGGGCGGATCTGGTCATCAATCTCGCCCGCGGTGTGCCGGACTTCGCGCTGGGGCTGCCGCGCATCGCCGAGCTGGTGGGCGGCGACGAACAGACCCGCGCGGAGGCGCGGCGCCGATTTATCTTCTACCGCGAGAAGGGCTATCCTCTCGAAACCCACGAGATCGGCTGACAGCGCGGAGCGGACCATCAGCAATCCGGACGACATCGAGGACGCCGGCGGCGACGACATCCCGACACTCACGACGGTGGTCGGCGAGCCGGCCACAGCCGCAGCCGCACAGGCCGGTGTCGACGAGGCCGCAGGGGCCGATGTCGACGAGGCGGCACAGGCCGGTGTCGGGAACGCCGTACAGACCGGCATCGACGAGGCGGCGCTCGCCGAGCTGGAGGTCAGGCTGGCCTCCGCCAGCCTGGACCTGACCGACCGGCTGCTGCACACGGCGTTCCAGGAGATGGAAGCGGCGATGTTCGAGCAGGTCTCGAACCGGCTGCGCGCCGAGCTGCCGGATCTCGTGGCACGAATCATCCGCGAGCACTTCGCGCAGACGTCCTGACAGGGACGCCCCGGCGGCATGAATGACGAGGACCACCACCGGCGCGGCGGCGCCGGCGCGAGAGCAATGAGCATGGACAAGGCCTATCGTCCCGGCGATATCGAGATGAAACACTACCGGCGCTGGCGGGACAACGGCTGGTTCGAGCCTGCCGGCGACGGCGAGC
>CAZRSA010000028.1:0-25031 GCA_964602525.1 uncultured Woeseiaceae bacterium | reverse complement strand
AGGCCTTCAGCCCGTTGCCGGCCACGGCGAGGGTGAGCGGCAGCGCCCTGCCCACCCGGCTCTGGCTGAGGTTCAGGAACTGCTCGATGTCGAGATCCCGGGGCGAGATGCCGTACAGGGCCGACAGCGCGCGGGTCATCGCCGTGCCGAGGTAACCCTGGATGACGATATCCGTGCCGGGGCTCACCGCCGCCAGCGCCCCGATCACCGCCTTGCGGGTGTAGGAGCGGATGATCTCCTCGGCCCTGCGGGCCCGATAGGCCGTCTCGGCCGCCTGCAGCTTCTCGCTGGCGAGCGCGAACACGGCCGCATCGCGGCGCCGGTCCATCTCGTCGCGTCCCCTGGTGAGCTGTTCGTTCAGCGCCAGCACCAGCTCGGCGATATCGGGTTCGCGCGCACGGCGGCGCTCGATGAGCTTTCCGTCAGGGCCCCGCTCCATCACGACCTCGTCCTCGCGCGCACTCACCCGCACGGCGACCGCCGGCGCCTCAGGCCGCAGGTCCTGCAGGCGGGCCTGCAGGCGCTCCATCACCTGGTGGAGTTCTTCCTCCGTGTACTGGTCGGTCTTGTTCAGCACCAGGATGGTCGGTTTGCCGACGGCGACCACCTGCCCCAGCGCCGCGGCCTCCTGCCGGCTGAGGTCGCCGTCGCAGAGGTAGAGCACCACGTGGGCACGCAGCGCCTCTTCCCGGGCGAGGTCGTCGAATTCGCCGCCCACTGCGCCCGTGCCGGGGACGTCGGTCAGCACCACCTCCTCGCCGGTCGGGCTGTGCCACTGGTAGCGAGCCAGCTCCCGGGTCGAGCCGCCCACCGGGCTGGTCTCCACAGCGGCACCGGGCACCAGGGCCCGAATCAGGGAGCTCTTGCCCGTGCTGATCTCGCCGAACAGGGCGAGATGGATGCGCCCGATGGCGCGCCGCTCGTCGAGTGCGGTCAGTTCGCCGCGGGCCGCGGCCACGTCCACGCCGGCGGCCTCGGCCGCAGCCAGCCGGTCCTTCAGGGCATCCTCCGAGAACACCGGCTGCTTCTGCTCGTCGCGGCGGGAGCGCCGCGGCAACAGAAAGCGCCAGACCACCCAGACCGCCGTGACGGCGATCGCGATCAGCACACCCGCATAGGCGGCGACCAGCCACGCGGGCGCCTCGCGCAGGCGGTCCCAGACGTTGAGCGCGGACTCGGTGATGAACAGCATCCCCGCAAGCACTGCCACGAACAGCAGGATCACCGCCAGGATCAGCACGGTGCGCAGGATGCGATCGACCTTCATGAGGATGACAGTCTAATTCCGGGGACAGTTAACTCAATTGGCAATTGAGTTAACTGTCCCCGGAATTGCGCGCGGTCCATGCGATCGTGAGCGCCAGTGCCAGCGGGATCAGCCGCTCGGCGGCATCACCCGGTGTGTGGGGCAGCCAGTGCAGGACGACGGTGAGGCCGAAGCCGGTGAGCAGCGTGGCGAGCGTGGCCCGCGCGCCGATGCGATAGCCGAGCACGCGCATCAGCAGCAGCGGCCCGAAGGCCGAGCCTACGGCATGCCAGGCGAACAGCACGCGGGTGAAGATATCCTCGGCGACGAAGATCGCCAGCAGCGCCGCGGCGATACACAGCAGCATGACCGTCAGCCGTGACACCGACAGGCGCGAGCCCCGCCCCGGCGTGCCCGCGTGCCAGTCGTGGGCCGCCGAAGAGGCCGCCACCAGCAGCTGGCTGTCGGCCGTGGACATAATCGCCGAAAGCACCGCCGCGAGGACGATACCGGCAACGAAGGGCGGCAGCGCCCGCGCCGATACCTCGAACAGCACCTGCTCGCCGTCGCCGATGTCGTAGAGCACCCGGGCACAGAGCCCCAGCAGCAGCATCCCCGCATAGACCAGGACGGCCCAGCAGATGGCGATCACGCGGGCCCGTCTCAGCGACGGGTCGTCCCGCAGCGCCATGAAGCGATTCACCACGTGAGGCTGGCCCGGATAGCCCAGGCCGATGCCCAGCGTGCCGAGCACGAACGCCACCCCCATGGCGCCGCTGAACGGTCCGGTCAGTGACAGCTCCGCCGGCGAGGCGGTGGCAGCGAGCCCGGCAGCCAGCTCGCCGACACCGCCTAGGGCGATCAGCGCAGCTGTCGGCACGACGACGGCCGCGGCCACCATCATCAGCCCCTGCACCATGTCGGAAACGGACACCGCCCAGAAGCCGCCGAGGAAGGTATAGGCGAGCACGATAGCCACACCCGTCAGGATGGCGGCCTCCCGCGACCAGCCGAAGTGGGACTGGAACGCCTTGCCAGCACCCTCGAACTGGGAGGCGATGTAGAAGATGAAGCAGAACAGCACGATCGCCGCCGCCACCCGCAGCACCACCTTGCGTGCCGCACCGAACTCCGCCGGCGCAACGATCTCCGCCAGCGTGATGGCGCCGGTCTCCCGGGACAGCAACCGCAGACGGGGCGCGATCAGGAACCAGTTGATCAGGAAGCCGCTCAGCGTGGCCGGGAACAGCCACAGCGCGGACACCCCCCACGAGTACGCCGCGCCGCTCACCGCCAGCAGCGTCCAGGCCGAGGACGAACTGGCCGAGCCGCTGAGCGCTGCCAGCCACGGCCCGAGCCGGCGGCCGCCCAGGAAGTAATCGGTGTTGTCCCGGTTGCGGCTCTGCGCCCAGACGCCGATGCCGACGAGCGCGACGCCGTAGACCAGCAGCGTCCAGAGGATGACGTCGTTCTGCTCCATGCGCCGGCCATGTTACTGCAACACCCGCAGGAGGAGCTTCAGGCCCGACCCGGTTGCTCCAGGCTGGTATCACCTTCTTCTTGATGTTGGCACGTAGCCGTAAAGGATGGCACCAGTCAGAAAAGATCGCTGACCGGCAGCTCCTGCACGCCATCGCTAGGCGGCCGTCATGCGGGGGTATCCATCGCCGCGACCTTTTGTCGGGAGCAAGATGGATACCCCCGCAGGGCGGCCATAAAAGAACGGGGTCGGGCCTGAAGGCCCTCGTACACGGGGGCTGGCGGGACGGTACACTCTGCCGGATGCGTGAGGCGGGCTGGCAATTCTGGATCGACCGGGGCGGGACCTTCACCGACGTCATCGGCCGCTCGCCGGAGGGCGAACTGGCGACGGCCAAGCTGCTGTCCGAATCGCCCGGGCAGTACGACGACGCCGCCGTGGAAGGCATCCGCCGCCTGCTGGCCGACGCCGGCGACACCGGCACCCGGGTCGATGCCGTGAAGATGGGCACCACCGTCGCCACCAATGCGCTGCTCGAACGCCGTGGCGAGCCGGTGGCGCTGGTCGTCACCCGGGGCTTCCGGGACGCGCTCGCCATCGCCTACCAGAATCGGCCGGACATCTTCGCGCTGCACATCCGCAAGCCGGCCCCGCTGGAATCGGAGGTCATCGAAGCCGACGAGCGCATCGCCGCGGACGGCACGGTGCTCCGGGAGCTGGACGAGGCGGCGCTGCGGCGCGAGCTGGTGGCGGCCCGCGAGCGCGGCATCGCCGCCGTCGCCGTCTGCCTGGTACACGGCTACCGCTGGACCGCCCACGAGGAGCGCATCGCCGCCGTCGCAGCGGAACTCGGTTTCAACCGGGTCTCGGTATCCCACGAGACGGCCGCAGTCATCAAGTTTGTCAGCCGGGCCCAGACCACACTCGTGGACGCCTACCTGTCGCCGGTGCTGTACCGCTATGTCGAGCGCCTGGGCCGGGCGCTGCAGCCCGTGGCCGCGCCACGGCGGCTGCAGATGATGCAGTCGAGCGGCGGCCTCATCGATGCCGCACGCCTGCGCGGCAAGGATGCGGTGCTCTCGGGCCCCGCCGGCGGCGTGGTGGGCATGGTGCAGACGGCCAGCGCCATCGGTCTCGGGCGGCTGATCGGCTTCGACATGGGCGGCACTTCCACCGACGTCTCTTCCTGGGCCGGCGAGTACGTGCGCACCCTGGACTCGGAGGTGGCCGGCGTGCGCCTGCGCGCGCCCATGATGGAGATCCATACCATCGCGGCCGGCGGCGGCTCCGTGCTCACCTACCGGGACGGCCGCTTCCAGGCCGGTCCCGAATCCGCCGGCGCCGACCCGGGCCCGGCCTGCTACCGACGCGGCGGGCCGGCCACCGTGACCGACGCCAACGTGGCCCTAGGCCGTATACCGGCGGGCCATTTCCCCGCCGTATTCGGCCCCGGCGGCGACCAGCCCCTCGACCGGAACGCAAGTGTCGCCGCGCTGGAGGCCCTGGCCGAACGAGCGGGAGCGGATCTCGGCCGCACCCCGTCGCCCGAGGAAGTGGCCGTAGGCTATCTGCGCATCGCCGTGGAGAACATGGCGAACGCCATCCGCCGCATCACCGTCGAGCGCGGCGAGGACGTGCGCGACTTCACCCTGTGCTGTTTCGGCGGTGCCGGCGGCCAGCACGCCTGCCGGGTGGCGGATGTGCTCGGCGTGCGCTCCGTCTGGCTGCATCCCCTGGCCGGGCTGCTCTCCGCCTATGGCATGGGGCTCGCCGACCTGATCGCCTCGCGCACCGAGAGCATCGAGATACCCCTCGGAGAGGCGGCGGAGGCGGCGGAGGAGGCAAGGCAGCGACTGACCGCGGAATGCCGCGAGGAACTGGCGGCCCAGGGGCTGGACGGGAATGAGCTGGACATCGCCGTGCGCCACGGCCTGCGCGTCGCCGGCAGCGACACCATACTGACGGTGCCCGGCGGCAGCCCGGACGAGGTGGCCCGCGCCTTCGCGCACGCGCATCGCGCCCGCTTCGGCGTGGCGCCCGGCGACGAGCCGCTGGTGCTCGCCTCGCTCACCGTGGAGGCCCGCGGCCGCGACGAGCTGCCCCGGGGCTTCAGCGGACCCGCAGCGAGCCAGGCGCCGCCCGAGCCGCTGGAACAAACGCCGGTATGGCTGGACGGCGAGTACCGCCGCGTGCCCGTCTACGACCGGGCCGGACTCGGCGCCGGCCAGCGCATCCCCTCGCCGGCTATCGTCATCGAGGACAACGCCACCACGGTGATCGAGCCAGGCTGGGAAGGCGAGCTGAACGGGCACGGCCACCTGCTGCTGACACGCACCGCGGCGCCGGCGGCCGAACGCGTCTCCAGCGAGGCGGACCCGGTGATGCTGGAGGTCTTCAACAACCTCTACATGCACATCGCCGAACAGATGGGCACCGTGCTGCGCCACACCGCCCACTCGGTGAACATCAAGGAAAGGCTCGACTACTCCTGCGCCGTGTTCGACCGGGCGGGCCGGCTCATCGCCAACGCGCCCCACATGCCGGTGCACCTGGGTTCCATGGGCGACAGCGTCGCGGCTGTCATCGCCGCCAACGCGGACGACGTGCGCCCGGGCGACGCGTGGATGCTGAACGCCCCCTACAACGGCGGCACCCACCTGCCGGACATCACCGTGGTCACTCCCTATTTCGCGTCCGGGGAGGCGACGGAACCGGCATTCTGGCTCGCCTCCCGGGCCCACCATGCCGACGTGGGCGGACTCACGCCCGGCTCCATGCCGCCGGCGAGCCGGCGCATCGAGGAGGAAGGCGTGCTGCTGGACAACGTGCGCCTGGCGCGGGGCGGCGAGCTGCAGACCGGCGCGGTACTCGAACTCTTCCGCGGCGGCGACTGGCCCGCCCGCAACCCACGCCGCAATCTGGTCGATCTGAAGGCCCAGCTCGCGGCCAACGAGGAGGGCATCCGCCAGCTCGACCGCGCCATCGAGCGCTATGGTGCGGCGACCGTTCATGCCTACATGGAGCACGTGCGGGAGAACGCGGCCGCCAGCGTGCGCCGCCTGCTCGCCCGCCTGGGCGACGGCGAGTTCAGCTACGAGATGGACGGCGGCGAGCGCATCCGGGTGGCGGTGCGGGTGGCCGACGGCCGGGCGCTGGTGGACTTCACCGGCACCAGCCCCCAGTCGGCCGGCAACTTCAACGCGCCGGAATCCGTCACCCGGGCGGCGGTGCTGTACGTGTTCCGCACTCTCGTGGCCGAGCCCATCCCGCTCAACGCCGGCTGCCTGGAGCCGCTGGATATCCGCGTGCCCGCCGGCACGCTGCTCGCGCCCCGCTATCCCGCCGCGGTGGTGGCCGGCAACGTGGAGACCTCCCAATGCGTCACCGATGCGCTGTACGGCGCACTCGGAGCGCTGGCCGCCTCCCAGGGCACCATGAACAATCTCACGTTCGGCGACGATGCGCACCAGTACTACGAGACCATCGCCGGCGGCGCAGGCGCCGGGCCGTACTTCGACGGCGCCGACGCGGTGCAGACCCACATGACCAACTCCCGCCTCACCGACCCGGAGGTGCTGGAAGGCCGCTACCCGGTGCTGGTGGAGGAATTCTCCATCCGTGCCGGCTCCGGCGGACCCGGCCGTCACCGGGGCGGCCACGGCTGCCGGCGCGTCATCCGCTTTCTGCAGCCGATGAGCGTATCGATACTCTCGGGCCATCGCCGCGTGCCGCCCTTCGGCCTCGCCGGCGGCGAGAACGGCGCCGTGGGCCGCAACAGCCTGCTGCGGGCGGACGGGCAGAGGGAGGAGATGACCGCCGTGGACACGCGCCAGGCCGGCGCCGGCGATGCCGTTATCGTCGAGACACCCGGCGGCGGCGGCTACGGGCCGCCGGCAGAGAAGGAGCAGAACGATGGCTGACGAGACCACCGCGCTGACCGCCTGGCGGCTGCGGGGCGTGCCGCCGGGACGCTGGCCGTTCAGCCCGCCGCGGCGCTGACCCCGGTGAAGGCGGCGGGGCTCAGGCGGGCCCCGCCCGGCTCCTGCACCAGCGACCAGACGCGCATCTCCGCTTCGCCCGCCGGCCGGAAACCGAGGATGAGCCCCACCGACGGGCGGCCCTGCTGGGCTGCCGTGTTGGTGGCAGAGTTGCAGCGCACGAACCAGGCGCCCGAGCCCTGGCCGTCGAAGGCACCGGCCGCCTCCAGGGCCTGCATGAACTCCGCCACCCGGCGCTCGACGGCCTGCCAGAGTCCCCGCTCGCTGCGGCGGAACAGCACCCAGCGGGTCGAGCGTTCGATACGGTGGAGCACGAACTGCACGAGTCTTTCGGTACCGAGCGGGCGTGCGCCCCCGAAGACGCTGCCGGTGAAGGTGACGTCCCCGGTGGGGCGCACCCGGCGATCGGCGCCGCGGCGCAGGGTCTGGACGCCGTGGCGGTGCAGCACCGCCGCCTCGGCGTCATCCAGTTCCAGCACCGGCTGCAGGTCCCTGAGCAGCGCCGCGCCCACGGCCGGCGACATCCACACGTGGCCGGCGGCATCGTTGCGCGCCAGAATCCCGGCCAGCGCGCCACCGACGGGCAGTGCCCCGTCGTCCGGGCGCCGCCGGTCGCTCACGCGCGGGAAATAGGTCGCCAGATGCGGGCTGCGGAAGCCGTCGCGGCGCAGCGCCAGGTCGAACTCGGAGAAGCTGCGGCAAACGGCCGGCGGATCGACGATGAGCATGGCGCCGCGGCGCTGGCAATAGCGTTCCGCCGCCATGAGGAAGGCCGGTCCCGGATCGCGGCCGCCGCCCATCGGCGGGGCGTAGAGGAAGCTGAAATGCGCGGCCCCCTCCAGCGCGAACAGCCCCGTGTAGTCCCTGGCCGAGCCGATCAGGTCGTAGTCGGTCAGGGGCCGGCCGTCGGTGCCGGCCTCGCCGGCGGGCACGTAGGAGACCGCGCGGTCGGCGCCGCCGGAGCGGGTCGCCTCGGGCCGGCCGGCAGGCAGCGGCCCGGTTACCCGGACCAGACGGGAGGTCAGCAGGCGATCGCGGACGTTGTCCTCCCTGCCCTCCTCGCAGGTGAGCCCGCGGAAGATCTCCTGGTCGTCGATCAGCCGGGTCCGCGGAGACAGGCGCTGCACGGTCAGGTTGAAGCGGGTGCCGTCGGCGCCCGGGCGTCCGTCGATGCCGTCGTAATCGACGGAGGCGCGGAACGTCTCGCCCGCGCCCGGATTCATCGCCGTCAGGGTGAGGCCGGTGTCGCCGGCCGGCAGGGTCAGCCGCGCCCCGCGCGCGCCGTTCGCCACGCGCACGATGATCGCCCGGCGCCCGCCGTGGGCGAAGAACTGTTCCACCGCCGGGCCGAGACTGCTCAGCCGCCAGTGGCCGCCGAAACGGCGGGAGAACTCGGAGAATGAGCCGACGCTGACCGGGTGATTGACGGGGCCGCAGAGCGCGCGGCCGATGAAGGCGGCGGTGGTATCGGGATCAGTCGAAATGCACTGATCCTCGGCCGGCACCTCCCCCACGGTGATGCCGGTATCGGTCGAATCGCTCAAATGCCGATCGCCCCTGGTGCCACACAGCGTCCTCGTCGTGATTCTACGGGCTGTCGCGGGGAGTTACCATGCCCGCTGGCATCGACGGGCGGGACGCATGCAGACACCGCGAGGCTACAGCTATCTGGACCAGGCTCACCCCGGACTGAACCGCCTGCCGCGGGAGTTCCTGGGCGAGTTCCCCACGCCCCTCGAGCACCGGCACACCGACCGCCTGCCGCTCTGGATCAAGCGGGACGACCTCACCCATCCCGTCTACGGCGGCAACAAGCTGCGCAAGCTCGAATACGCGCTGGGCCAGGCCATCTCGCGGGGGCACCGCTCCGTCGCCACCTTCGGCGCCGCCGGCTCCAACCACGCGCTGGCGACGGCGGTGCACGCCGCGAGCCTGGGCCTCGAGTGTACCTGCCTGCTGGGACCGCAGCCCGCCGGCCCTGCCGTGTGTCGCACCCTGAACCGGCATCTCGCGGTGGGCACGCGGCTCGTGCCCTGGGGCGGCAGCCGCGCGGACCGCCTCGCGCTGTACCGGCGCCTCTTCCACGGTCCCGATGCCGCCCACCGGCCCTGGATCATCCCCATCGGCGGATCCACCTGGCATGGCACGGTGGGTTACGTGAACGCCGCCTTCGAGCTGGCCGCCCAGATCCGTGCGGGGCACGCGCCGGAGCCCGACTTCGTCTATCTGCCCCTCGGCACCATGGGTACGGTTGCCGGACTCGCAGCCGGTCTCGCCGCCGCAGGACTCCGTACCCGGGTCGTCGCCGCCCGGGTGGTCATCGAGAAGATCGCGGACGAGGAGCGCACCCGCCGGCTGGGCGCGAAGACCACCGCACTGCTGCACCGGCTCGACCCCGCCTTCCCCGCCGTCCGGACAGCGCAGATGAACCTCGAGGTGCGCGACGAGTTCCTCGGCGAGGGCTACGCCGTACCGACGGCGGCGGCGCGCGAGGCGGTCGAGTGGGCCGCGGCGGAACCCGGCCTGGGCCTCGACCTGAGACTCGAAACCACCTACTCGGGCAAGGCCCTCTCGGCGCTGCTGGCCGACACGGCGTGCGGCCGCCTGGATGGCCGCACGGTGCTGTTCTGGAACACCTACAGCTCGGCGCCCTCGAACGCCCCGGACGACCGCCCGATCCGCCCCGGCCTGCCCGGGCCCCTGGCCCGCTATTTCAAAACTCCCGACGCTCGGTAGGAGGGGCTACAGGCCTTTGAGCTGGCGGCGGGCCATCAGCGCACGCCAGTTGTCCAGCGAGTGCAGGTGGGAGTAGAGGCAGGAGAGTTCGCCGGAGCGGTGCCAGCCGTAGATGGTGTCCTGGTTCAGGTCAGTCAGCTTTTTCGCATCGACGCAGACGTAACTGGCCAGCGTCTGCGGTTCGCTGGCACCCGTTGGTGTGTAGGTGGCCTGCTGGGGCGTGAGAAGACCCAGTTCGCGGAGCCGTTCGCACAGCTCCCTGGTGCGCGCACGCTCGGCCTCGTACTGGCTGCAGAACTGCACCATCTGCTTCGTGTGCTCCGAGAATTCGCCGCCGTCGAAGAAGGGATAGCGAGGCTCCCCGGTGACCGCGGCCGATTTGCGGTCGATGAGCAGCGCGCCCCGGCCCTGTTCGTCCGTCGCGATGCCGAAGGGGTAGCAGCGAAGGTAAGAAGGCACGTAGCACAGGGGATCCCACTGGCCCTCGGCGTCGACGAACAGATTGGTGTCATCCAGGATGGCGGTCACCGCCAGCGGCACCGGGTCGTCCACCGACGTGAAGACGATGGGGTAGTGGCGCTGCACGGTGGCGAACTCCGGCAGGGTCACCGGTATGGCACGCATGTTGCGCACGAAGTCGTAGGGGCGCTCCACCGGCGACACCCCGAGAGCGCCGTGTTGCTCTGGCGTCAGCAGCTCGGGCTGTTCGTACAGGAAGGCGCTGCCGGTCAGCACCGGCGTCGCGCCCTCGCGCGGCTCATCCGTCATCCTTCTTCTCTCCTTCGTTCTCGTTGCCGCCTTCGCCCGGGCGCACAGGGACGCCCTTCTCCTTGTCGTCCTTTGCCGGCGCCTGATCCTCGCGGGATTCCGCTTCCTTGCGGTCGATCTCGTCCAGCATGACTTTCAGCCATTCACTCATGTCGCTCACTCGACCGCGACCTCCTCGCCGCTGTCACCCGCGGCGGCATCCGGGTCGGATTCCATCATCTCGTCGATGAGCTCGGCCACCTCGGCCAGCGAGGGTGCCTCCGGGTCCGGCGCGACCACGTTCGCCACCAGGCGCACCCGGCGGGCCAGTTCGTTCCGGTCCCGGCTCAGCACTCGTATGGGGATCCCTCTCGCGTCGGCTATCACCTGCCTCGCGTTCGCCCGCTCGTGTTGCTCGGCGAAGGCGCCCGATTCCTGCCGCGCCCTCTCCATCAGCTCGTCGAGCAGCTTGCCGGGGTCCCGCTCGTCCTCGGCCATGAGCGGGTGAGCCTCCAGGTAGAGCTCGCCGCCCCGGCGGCCGTAGAGAAGTGGCTGGTTGACGAGAGTGACGCGGGTACCACGGTCCACCCTCTCGTAGAGCGCCTCGATGTCCTCGGGATAGAGGCGCACGCAGCCGTGGCTCACCCGCATGCCCACGCCGTAGGGCTGGTTCGTGCCGTGGATCAGGTAGCCGGGCATGTCGAGCTGCAGTACCCGGTGGCCCAGTGGGTTGTCCGGGCCGGGTGGCACGACGGCCGGCAGCGGATTGCCCGCACGGGCGTGCTCCTGCTGCACCGACCAGGGCGGGTACCACACCGGGTCCCGGGCCTTGTCGACCACCTCGGCCGTGCCGGTGGGCGTCTCCCAGCCCTCCCGGCCGATGCCCACCGGGTGCGTGATCACGGTCTGCGCATCGTCACCCTCGACCGGCGGAAAGTAGAACAGGCGCCGGGCGGCGATATTGAGCACGATGCCCTCGCGGCGTGCGTCGGGCAGCACGAACTGGGTGGGCAGCACGATTATGGTGCCCTCGCCCGGCAGCCAGGGATCCACGCCCGGATTCGCCTGTACGAGTTCGTCGTAGCCCAGGCCGTAGGCCCGCGCAATGTCCGGGAACGTATCCGACTCCCGGGACTGGATGATCTGCACCTCGCCCACGACGTCCTGTTCCGCGGAGTCCAGCACGAAGCGCCCGGCGGCAATGGGCTCGCGCTCCTCCAGCGTGTCGATCCAGCGCACGTCCTGGCCGCCGGCGCCGTCCTCACCGCCAACGGTGGCGCAGCCGGCCAGCACCAGACCCGTCACCGCCACGAGAGCCATGGCGGCCGGGGCGGGCGCGCCGGCCGGGCGGCGGATACGCGGGCGGACTGCGGGGGCGGCGGTCATCGCGCAGATTCTACTGGATGGCGGCGGCCGCCGCCTCAGACGGCGAGCCCCAGGTAGTACAGGGTGGCCAGGAAGGCGAGCACCATCAGCGCCAGCGCGCCCAGGTTGACCGCCGTCCGCCAGACGGACCGGCGCGTGCGGACGTCACGGCGGATTGCCTCGGCGTCCGTGCCGCCCGGGCCGGCGGGATTCAGGCGCCAGCGCTGTCCGCCCTGCCGCGGCACCGGCGTGAAATACTCCCTCCAGCCCTCCAGGATGCGCTGGGTGCGGCCCATGTCGACGCCGGCAGCGCGGGCGATGCGCAGCACGGTCATGCCTTCCGGCGGCACGTCTTCCAGCACGGCGGCGATGCGCTGGATGTCCGGCGCCAGGCGCCGGTCGAACAGGAGCGGGAAGGAAGAGGATCGGTTCATGAGGGGGGATGGATCGGTTCCTGTCGATGACGGCCGGTTCGATGACCTCCGGTGAACCTGCCTCAATACCGGGCCGGGCGCCGGCAGGCGCGCAGCCGGACTGGCCAGCGCACACGCCGCGGTGCCGCTCCCCAAAGCTCCCCGAGGCGGCCGGCGATCTCCGCCAGCGGGTCGGTGCCCGTCGCCTCGCGGCAGCGGCCGAGTGCCGACCAGGTGGACAGGTAACCCAGCATTTGCCCGGCTTCCCAGTACGCCTCCATGTGGAACTCCGGTGTCTCCAGTTCCGGCCACGGCAACCGGATGGTGCCATAGCCGGCCTCGATGTGCCGCCGCTCCGGCGGCCACCAGGGGCCGAGCGGCCCCTCGTACAACGCGAGCACCAGCGCATCGACAGCGGGGTCGACGGTGCACAGCTCGTAGCACCAGGCCGCCAGCACGCCGCCGTCGACCAGCACCCGGTCCGCCTCGGCGAAGAAGCGCTCCGCGTCGAACCAGTGCAGCGCCTGAGCCACCGCCACCAGGTCCACCGATTCCTCCGGCAGACCCGAGTCCTCTGCCGGCGCCACCCGGAAGCGCACGCCGGGCAGCGCCGGCGCCCGGCGGATCTGCTCCGCGCTCGCATCCGTCGCCTCCACCCGGCGGAATCGCCGCGCCAGGTCTGCGGCAGCCTGCCCGCTGCCGGTGGCGCAGTCCCAAGCCAGTTCCGCACCGGGGGCGGCTGCCGCCAGCCAGTCGAACAGCGCTTCCGGGTAATGGGGACGGTAACGGGAGTAGTCGCCGGACACGCCGGAGAAATGATCGCGGAAGCTCACGGGGCCGGCTCCCGTATCCAGATCCAGCCCTCCCGCTCGGCCAGGGCCCGGTCGGGCGGGGACGGGCAATGCCCGGCCAGGAAATCGACGCCGGCCAGCGCTGCGAGCGCCGCGTCGAGAACGTCCGCCTTGTCCAGCAGAAACTCCCGGTGTCCGCCCGGCTCGAGTTCCGCCGCGAGCCCTCCCAGGATCTCGGCCCGCAGCTCCCGCGCGGCCGCAGGCTTGTAACGGCTGGCCGGGAGCTGCCGGGCCAGGAGTACGGCGGCGGGATACACCTCGATGGCGGCGCTGGCGGCGAGCGCCGGCGACCAGGCCAGCGGGATGGCTTCGGCGCGGAGCGCGCGCAGCTCCGCGAGCACGCCGAGGGCCGCCGCGGCCGTGCGGGCGATGCGGTCGGCGCCCACCTCCAGGGGCTGCTTGCCGACGCGCCGGCGCACGAACTCGTCCGTGGCGCGACGGAACAGCCGGTTCGGTTCGGCCTCCGCCAGCGCTTCGCCGGCCGCGTGCGGAGCCAGACTGCGGCCGAGCGCGGCCGGCCAACCCAGGGGCGCATCCAGGCAGAACAGGGCGGGGCCGGGGCCGGCGGCCGCCGCCGCGAGCCGGGCAACCGAGCCGGGTGCATCGCCCAGGGCCGCCAGCGTCACGCGGAAACGCTCGCCGTGGGCGGCGAGCCCGACCACGCCGGTCTTCTTCGGATCGGTGGCGCAGTCGATGCCGACGATGGCGGTGACATCCGGCCTCGGGATCGTGTGCACGCGACTCATCGCGCCGGTGGCGGTAGCGCCACCACTGCTTCCGGACCCGCCGCAAACACCCGCTCGTCGGCCGCCGGCCGGATGTTCCAACCGCCGGTGAAGGTGCCGAAGGCGGGCAGTACGCCCTGGTCGCCGCGGAACCAGAACACCGGCAGCCGCAGTCGGTCACCGCCGGTACGCAGATGCACCGTCGGATGCAGGTGGCCGCCGAGGCCGTAGCCGCGCGGATCGGCCTCCGGCTCGTGCTGCAGGACGAAGGGCGCTTCCAGCCGGGACTCGGGAAACCAGCGGATGCGCGCGTCGAGCCGCTGGCGGGTCACGGGCCGGTCGTGGTTGCCGGCGACGACGCTGACCATGGCCGGCAGGCGGTCGAGCCAGGCGGTGATCGCCCCCAGCCATTCGTCTTCGTCGCCCGGCGGCGCGTGGGTGAAGTCCCCCAGCACCACCAGCTCGCCGGCGCCCAACTCCGTGACCAGGCGGGCCAGGCGATCGAGGTCCGAGCCGGTGGCGCCGCCGGGCACGGCCAGGCCCGCCCGGCCGAAGGCCCATTCCTTGCCGAGATGCACGTCGGCCACCAGCAGCAGCCGGCGCCGTGGCCAGTACAGGGCACGCTCGTGATGCAGCAGCAGCCGCTCGCCCGCGCAGTCGAGGGGGAGCGTGCCGGCGGGCATGCCGCTCGCCGCGGCGCTCATGCGCTCTTCCGCCGCCGCTCGGCGGCCCGCTCCAGGCTGGCCGCCATACGCTCGACCCGGTCCCGCCAGGTCTCGCTGGACATGATCTGGCTCTGCAGGCGCTCCGCCCACAGCGGGAAGGCCAGCGGGGTGAGACGCTCCGGGCGCTCGATGACGATGTTCTTCTGCCCGATCGACGCCAGGGTCTCGCGCATGCGCCGGGTCTCCAGCTGGTTCTCCAGTACCTCCCGGCGGGCCTGGTCCAGCAGCAGGTTGTCGCCGTCGTAGCGCTCGAGCACGTCGAAGATCAGGCCGCTGGAGGCCTGGATCTGGCGGGTCGACTTGCCCCGGCCGGGATAACCCTGGAACACCAGGCCCGCGATGCGGGCGATGTCGCGAAAGCGGCGTTTCGCGATCTCGCTGGTGTTCATGCAGGCGAGCAGGTCCGCCTCCAGGTCGCCGGGGGCGAGCAGGCGGCCGAGCCGCTCCGCATCGACGTCGGGTTCCTGCCGGGAGAGCAGTTCCAGGCCGTAATCGTTGGCGGACAGCGTGAAGGTGGCGGGCGCCTCGCGGGACAGCCGCCAGGCGAGCAGAGTCGCCAGACCCTCGTGTACGAGCCGGCCCGCGAAGGGATAGCAGAACAGGCTGACGCCCTCCCGGCTGCGGGTGACCTCCACCAGCAGCTCGCCGGGCACGGGCAGCCGGGACCAGCGCCGCTGCAGCTCGAGCAGGCCGGCGACCGCCGTCACTTCCTCCGGTGCGGACGCGTCCGACTTCGCCGCCTCCAGCACTTCGAGCACGCTGTCGGCCAGCTCGGTGGACAGCGGCATGCGGCCGCCCTGCCATCGCGGCACGGTGCGCCTGCCCTTCTTCGCCCGCCTCACATAGGCGGTCATGTCGCGCACCTGGGCCAGCTCCACCAGTCGGCCGGCGAACAGGAACCGGTCGCCCCGCTCCAGCCGGGAGACGAACGACTCCTCGATGGTGCCGAGCGAGCCACCGGTCAGCCAGCGGATGTTCATGGCGGTGTCGCTGGCGATGGTGCCGATGCCCATGCGGTGGCGCTGGCCGATGCCCCGGTCGGTCACCCCATAGCGCCCGTCCACGGCCTCCACGCGCCGGTACTGCGGATAGCCCTGCAGGGCCTGGCCGCCGCGGGTGACGAAGTCCATCACCCAGCCCCATTCGGCGTCCGTGATGCCGGCGAAGGCTTGGGTGCGGCTCACCTCGGCGCGCATCGACTCCGCCTCGAAGCCGCCGCCCAGCGCGACGGTGACCAGGTGCTGGGCCAGCACGTCCAGCGAGCGGGTCAGCGCGCGCCGCGCCTCGATGCGGCCCTGCTCCGCCGCACGCCGGGCGGCCGCGATCTCCACCAGTTCGAAGGCATGGGTGGGCACGCACAGCACTTCCGAGACGGCGCCCGGCTGATGGCCGCTGCGCCCGGCCCGCTGCAGCAGCCGGGCGACGCCCTTGGGACTGCCCACCTGCATCACCCGGTCCACCGGGCTGAAGTCCACGCCCAGGTCCAGCGACGAGGTACACACCACGCAGAGCAGTTCCCCGGCCCGCAGGGCATCCTCGATGCGCCGCCTGAGCTTGCGGTCGATGGAGCCGTGATGGAGCGCGATGCGCCCCACCCAGTCGGGGCGCGCGTCCACCAGCCCCTGGAACCACAGCTCCGCCTGGGAGCGGGTGTTGGTGAACAACAGCGTGGAGCCGGCGGCCTCGATGGCCTCGACCACGGCCGGCAGCAGCCGGATGCCCAGGTGGCCGGCCCAGGGGAAACGCTCCGGGGTGTCGGGCAGCACCGAGCGGATACGCACCGTCTTCGGCGCCTGTCCGCGCACCAGGCGGCCCTCCGCCCCCGGCCCGAGCAGCACGTCGCGGGCCTCGGCGAGGTTCGCCAGCGTCGCGGACAGCCCCCAGGTCCTGAGCCCGGGCGCGATGCTGCGCAGCCGTGCGAGACAGAGTTCCAGCTGCACGCCCCGCTTGGTACCCAGCAGCTCGTGCCACTCGTCCACCACCACGCAGGCAAGGCGGCGAAACCAGTTCGCGCCGTCCGCATAACTCAAAAGCACCGACAGACTCTCGGGCGTGGTGATCAGCGCCTCCGGCGGGCGCCTGCGCTGCCTTGCCCGCACGGACTGGGCCGTATCGCCGGTGCGGACCTCCACCCGCCAGCTGCCGCCCAGCGCCGCCGCGGCCTCCGCCAGGTTCTCCCGGGTATCCGCCGCCAGCGCCCGCAGCGGCGTGATCCAGAGTACTCTCGGCCCGCCGTCAGGCCAGCCCGCCGCCTCCGCCTCCGCCAGCGGCCCGAGCCAGGCCGCCAGCGACTTGCCGCTGCCCGTCGGCGAGTGGATCAGCCCCGACTGGCCGGCGAGGTAGGCATCGCGAGCCTCGCACTGGAACTCGAACAGCCGCCAGCCGCGCTCGTCGAACCACGCCTGCACCCGCGCATCGAATTCGCCTGTCACACTTGCCGTCAAATTCTCGCTCACGAGGGCACCAGCGCCCTCACGCTCTCGATGTCGTCGGCGTCGCCCACGCCCAGGTCCCGGCGCCAGCGGGCGATACGGGGGAAGCGCAGTGCCACGCCGGACTTGTGCCGGCGCGAAGCGTTGATACCCTCGAAGGCGATCTCGAACACCTGTTCCGGTCGC
Organism: uncultured Woeseiaceae bacterium; assembly: GCA_964602525.1. Classification (GTDB taxonomy): domain Bacteria; phylum Pseudomonadota; class Gammaproteobacteria; order Steroidobacterales; family Woeseiaceae; genus Lentisalinibacter. The sequence goes on along the minus strand of CAZRSA010000028.1, from coordinate 8,127 downwards.
ACCGAGCGCACCGGTCCGAACCGCTCCACCGTATTGCGGCGGATCCAGCGGTCCAGTTCGCGGATCTCGGCGTTGTCCAGGCCCGAATAGGCCTTGGCGATCGGCACCAGGTCCTCCCCCCGCCAGACAGCGAAAGTATAGTCGGTGTACAGGTTGGCCCGCCGCCCGTGTCCGGGCTGTGCATAGATCATGACGGCGTCGACGGTGTGCGGCTCCACCTTCCACTTCCACCACAGGCCGCGCTGGCGGCCGGTGCCGTAGGGCGAGTCTAGTGCCTTCAGCATCAGCCCCTCCACGCCGCGCTCGCGGGACTCCTCCCGCAGCGCGGCGTAGGCGGCCCAGTCGGATGCCTGCAGTACCGGCGACAGGCTGAGCGCGCCCGGGCCGTCGGGCAGTATCCCCGCCAGCGCGGCACGCCGCTCGGCCAGCGGCCGGTGGCGGACATCCCCGCCGGCGTGTTCCAGCAGGTCGTAGGCGAGGAACACCACGGGCACCTCGGCCAGCAGCTTCGCGCCCACGCGCTTGCGGCCGATGCGCCGCTGCAGCGCGCCGAAGTCCATCACGCCGCTGTCGTCGTCCCAGGCCAGGATCTCGCCGTCCAGCACCGTGCCGTCGGGCAGCGCCGCCGCCGCGTCCCGTACCTCGGGGAAACGCTCGGTGATCAGGTCCTCGCCCCGGGACCAGAGGAAGCCGCGGCCGGCGCGGCGCACCAGCTGGGCGCGGATGCCGTCCCACTTCCACTCCGCCTGCCAGTCCGCCGGCGCCCCCGGCAGGTCCGCCGGATGCGTGTCGTCGAGGGGCGCGGCCAGGCAGAAGGGATAGGGCCGGGAGACGTCCGCCTCGCCGTCGTCCGGCGACATCAGCTGCTCGAAGAACCCGGCATCCGGCTCCCATTGCCCCATCAGGCGATGCAGGATGACCGGCCGCGGCAGGTCGGCGGCCTCGGCCAGCGCCCGCGCCGCCAGCGTGCGCGAGACCCCCACCCGCAGCGCGCCGGTCAGGAGCTTGTTCAGGAGATAGCACTGCTCGTAGTCCAGGGTGGCCCACCAGCGTTTCACGCGTTCGCCCTGGGCCTCCGCGTCCAGGCCGCGCAGTGGCAGGATCTCCGTCTCCAGCCAGTCCGCCAGCGAGCGATCGTCAGCGGGCGCGGCGCGGCCCGCGTCGGTGAGCAGCGCGATGGTCTCCGCCAGATCGCCCACGGAGGCGTAGGTGTCGTCCACCAGCCAGTCCGGCAGGTCGACGCTTTCGTACAGCCACTGGCGTAGCCGCGCCGGGCCGACCAGGCGCTTCATCCGGCGCCCGGACAGGAAGTACACGGCCCAGGCCGCGTCCGCGGACGGCGCGTCGGAGAAATAGCGCACCATCGCGGCCACCTTCAGGTTGGTGGAGGTGGTCTGGTCCAGCTCCTGGTAGAGGCGGCTGAAGTCACGCATGCCGGCGCCGCCCCCTACTGGTCATCGCCGCTGCCTTCGTACAGCGTCTCCAGCGCGGCGGCATCCAGTCCCCGCTCCCGCAGCAGTCGCACCAGCGCATCCGTGTGGCCGTGGGTGGCCAGCACCCGGGAGGCGCCGGTCTCCTCGATGGTGGCGAGGAGCGACGGCCAGTCCGCGTGGTCCGAGAGCACGAAACCCCGGTCGTAACCCCGCCGGCGGCGCTGGCCGCGGATGCGCATCCAGCCCGAACAGAAACCGGTGCTGGCCTGGCGGAAACGGCGCATCCAGGTGCTGCCCGCGGCGCCAGGCGGGGCGATGATCAGTTCGTCCGCGTAATCCCCCTTGCGGCGCAGATCCACCTTCTCCGTCGGCAGCATGGCGACGCCCGCCTCCCGATAGACGGCCACCAGCGCGTCCACGGCGCCGTGCACGAACACCCGCTCGTCGGTGAAGGCCGCAAGCTCGGCCAGCACCCGCTGGGCCTTGCCGAGCGCGTAGCAGAACAGCACCGACGGCCGCCCGGAGGCCGCGTTGCCCCGCCACCAGTCGTGGATCTCGACGGCGGTCTCGCGACCCGGCTTCCAGCGGTAGACGGGCAGAGCAAACGTGGCCTCGGTGACGAAGGTGTCGCAGGGCACCACCTCGAACGGCGCGCAGGTGGGGTCGGCGTCCCGCTTGTAGTCACCGGACACCACCCAGACGCCCTCCTCGCCCTCGATGCGGATCTGGGCGGAGCCCAGCACGTGGCCGGCGGGATGGAAGGACACCGTGGTCTCGCCGAACGCCAGGCGCTGGCCCCACTCGACCGGGCGGATGTCGGCATCCGCACCGAGGCGTTTCCGCAGCAGACCGACGCCGGGGGCCGCCGCGAAATAGACCTGCGAGCCCGGCCGGGCATGGTCGGCGTGGGCATGGGTGATGAGCGCGGTCTGCGCCGGTCGCCAGGGATCGATGTGGAAGCCGCCGGCCGTGCAGGCCAGGCCGGTGTCGGTGGCGCTGACCAGCACGCCGGGGGTCAGGACTCCGGCTTCTCGATCACGGGCTTCGGGCCGCAATCCGGCGCCTTGCCGGCGGCCCGCGCTTCGTTGTAGAGCTTCAGCGCCACCGGGTAGTGGGCCACCAGCTTGTCGATGCGGTCCTCGCTGGAGGGGTGGGTGGAGAGGAACTCGGGCGGCTCGCCCTTGTTCTCTGCGCGCATGTTCTTCCACAGTTCCACGCTCTCGCGGGGGTCGAAACCGGCGCGGGCCATGTACTCGATGCCCACGATGTCCGCCTCGCGCTCCTGGGTACGCGTGAATGGCAGCGTGATGCCGAGCTGCGCGGCCATCTGGATGGCGGTGGAGGCGCTGCGGTTGGCCATGGCCGTGCCGCCGACGATGGCGCTCAGGAAGCCCACGGTATAGCCGGTGGCGACCGCCCGGGAAGCGCGCTCGTTCGGGTGGCGGGCGGTTACGTGGGCGACCTCGTGGCCCATGACGGCGGCGAGCTGGTCGTCGTTGTCGGTGACGCCGAGCAGCCCCGTGAACACGGTGATCTTACCGCCGGGCAGCACGAAGGCGTTCACCTCCGGCCGTTCGACCACCGCCAGCTCCCAGTTCAGCGCGGCCATCTCGCCCTCGAGCTGGTCGACGATGGCGTTGGCCACGCAGGCGACGAAGTCGATGGTGGCCCGGTCCGTGGACAGCGGCATCTCGGCGCGCAGCTGGGTGAAGGCGGCCTCGCCCTGGGCCTGCAGCTCCTCGTCGGACTTCAGGATCAGCTGGCTGCGCCCGGTGGGCGACGTGGCACAGCCGGCCAGCACCAGCATCGCCACGACGGCGGCGGTGGTTATGGCCGGGCCCACGGCGCTCAGGCGGCGGAATCTGGACTGCATCATGGCGGTACTCGTCGGTCTCGGTGTTCTTTCAGACTGGCGGCGTCCGGACGAGTTCCGGTCGCCGCGCCCCCGGGCCGGATGCGCGGGAGCGGCTGCATTTTAAACCAGGGCCGGCGTCCCGGCTCAGCGCAGGTAGCGGCTCTCCCGCAGGCGCCGCCACAGGATGTCTGCCGCCCGCTCCGCGATGGCGTCCATGGAGTGCAGCACCTTTTTCGGCAACGGCTGCTTGATCTCGTAGGTCACCTTGTAGACGTCACGGTCGTCGACGGCCCTGACCAGCAGCTCGTCGCTGGTGGCGAGATCGTCGGCGAGTGCCAGGTCGATGGCCCGGCTGCCGTACCAGTGCTCGCCGGTGGCCACCTGGTCCATGTCCAGGTCCGGCCGATAGCGGCCCACCGCCTCCTGGAACAGCTTGTGCACGTCCTCGAGTTCCTGACGCAGCTTGTCACGGTCTTCTTCGGTGTTCTTGCCGAACATCGTCACCGTGCGCTTGTACTTGCCTGCGGCGATCTGCTCGAACTCCACGCCGTGGTTGTCCAGCATACGGTTGAAGTTGGGCAGCTGGGCGAGCACGCCGATGGAGCCGAGGATGGCGAAGGGCGCGGCGACGATGCGATCGGCGATACAGGCCATGAGGTAGCCGCCGCTCGCCGCCACCCGGTCCACGGCCACCGTGAGCTTCACGCCGGCCTCGCGCAGGCGCACCAGCTGGGAGGCCGCCAGGCCGTGCTCGTGCACCATGCCGCCGGCGTTCTCCAGGCGTACCAGCACCTCGTCGCCATCGCCGGCCACGGCCAGCACGGCACTCACCTCCTCGCGCAGCCCGGCGACGCCCGTCGCCTTGATGTCGCCCTTGAAGTCGATCACGAACAGCCGCGGCCGGGACTCTTCGCTCTTCGCGGCACCCTTGGCGGCCTTCTTCGCGGCCGCCTTCTCGGCCTTCGCCAGCGCCTTCGCGGCCTTGCGGCTGACCACGCTCTTCTTCAGCGTGCCCGCGAGCTTGCGATAGCGCTCGTTCAGATTCTCCACCTTCAGGCCTTCCCCGCCTGACACCTTGCGCGATGCCGCCGCACCGGCCGCGATGATCACAAGCACGGCCGCCACGAAGGTGATCGTCTTGGCCAGGAACAGGCCGTAGTTGGCGAGGAAGTCTTCCATTCGGCGGGCTCCCCGTCAGGAGGCGGCCCCGGCCGCCGCGTCGGCAGCGATGCCGACGTTGTTCTGCTCCAGCACCCGTTCGGCCCGGTAGCTCGAGCGCACCAGCGGTCCGGCGACGACCTCGAGGAAGCCCTTCGCGAGGCCTGCCTCACGGTAGCGGGCGAACTCCTCCGGCGAGACGAAACGCTCCACCGGCAGGTGATTCCTGGTGGGCTGCAGGTACTGACCGAGCGTGAGGATGTCCACGTCGATGGCGCGCAGGTCGTCCATGGTCTCGTCGATTTCCTCGTCGGTCTCGCCGAGCCCGAGCATCAGGCTGGTCTTGGTGAGCACGTCGGGGCGGTAGCGCTTGGCATGGGCCAGCACCGACAGGGTCTTGTCATAGCCGGCGCGCGGATCGCGCACGGGATGGGTCAGGCGGCGCACGGTCTCGACGTTCTGCGCGAATACCTCCAGGCCGGAGTCCAGCAGCAGCTCCACCGCGGCGGTGTCGCCGTCGAAGTCCGGGGTGAGGGCTTCCACCGCCGTCTGCGGCCTCAGCGCCTTGATCTCCCGCACGCAGGCCGCGTAGTGGGAGGCGCCGCCGTCGGTCAGGTCGTCCCGGTCCACCGAAGTGAGCACCACGTAGTTAAGGTTCATGAGTTCGACGGCCCTGGCAGTGTTGGCCGGTTCCTCCGGATCCAGCCAGCCCCGCGGGTTGCCCGTGTCCACGGCGCAGAACCGGCAGGCCCGGGTGCACACCGAGCCCATCACCATGATGGTGGCCGTACCGGCGTTCCAGCATTCGCCGATGTTCGGGCACATGGACTCCTCGCAGACGGTGCTGAGGCGGTTCTCGCGCACGGTCTCTTTCACGGCGGAGTATTTCCGGCCGGCGGGCATCTTCGCCCGCAGCCAGCGCGGCTTGCCGCCCCGCATCACGGGCGGCTCGTCGCAGCCGGTCTTGATGCCGTTCTTGATGGCGGTAAAGCCGGCGTCGGTGCGGTACTTCTCCCCGCTCCTCGCCGTGCCCTGCACAATGGGGATGCCGCGGAAAGCTTCGGTCTTGTCTGTCATCGGTTTCCTGACGTCCTGGCCTTGCGGAAGCTGACCCGGTATTGTCGCATGCCGCACCTCGGCATCAAACTCTGTCGCAGCGCTGTCAGCCCACGGACTCGTCGGAACCGCGTCATGCCACTGCAAGGACACCTGAGAAAACTGCGCGCCGAACACAGCGCGCCCGTGCAATACCGTCTGCCCCTGGGCGAGGCCGAGGAGCCGCTGAACGACTACCTGGGCCGGGAGATCGCACTGACCCACACGGGCGCCATCCATTGCGTGGCCTGCGGGCGCAAGACGTCGAAGAGCTTCAACCAGGGCCACTGCTTCCCCTGCGCCCGTGGCCTTGCCCGCTGCGACATCTGCATCGTGCGCCCGGAGCGCTGCCACTTCCACGAGGGCACCTGCCGGGAACCGGACTGGGGCGAGGCCAACTGCATGCGCTCCCACGTCGTCTACCTGGCCAACTCCTCGGGACTGAAGGTCGGCATCACCCGCGCCTCCCAGGTGCCCACCCGCTGGATCGACCAGGGCGCCTGCCAGGCGCTGCCGGTGCTGCGGGTGGCGAGCCGGCGCATCGCCGGGCTGGCGGAGGTGGCCATCGGCCGCCACGTCGCGGACAAGACGGACTGGCGGCGCATGCTGAAGGGCGAGCCGGAGCCCCGCGCCCTCGCCGCCAGCCGGGACGAGTTACTGGAACTCGCGGGGCAGGAACTGGATGCCATTGCCGCCGAGTTCGGCGCCGGCGTCCTCGAGCCGGTCAGCGACGCCGAGGAGGTGGTGATCGACTATCCGGTCAACGCCTATCCGGAAAAGGTCCGGGCGCTCAACTTGGACAGGACGCCGTCGGTTGGCGGCACTCTGCTCGGCATCAAGGGCCAGTACCTGATTCTCGACAGCGGCGTGCTGAACGTGCGCAAGTACGCCGGCTACGAGATGGTGTTCGAGGCCTGAAAAAAGACGCCCGGGCGTGCCGGGCGTTTCAACGGGAGGCTCGAAAGCCTGGAGAGAGAACTCCGCGGCGCTGCCGCGTCCAACCGGTATTCAGTGCACCCTCGCCCAGCGCAAAAGCTGTACGCAGTCCGTGTCGAGCTGGAAATTGCTCGCCAGCAGGGCCTCGATATCCTCAGGCTCCACCTCGGTGCCCGCCGGGCGGCAGAGTTCGACGATGCCGCTGTACTCGTCGGCGGCGCGGCTGCCTTCGTCCCTCAGGAGGAATTCCGCGTAGTACTGGGCGCAGTGCCTTTCCATGCCCCGGAGGATAGGCATCCGTCGCGGGACGATACTGTGAGCCGCTGCACAGAAACGGCCTTTTTGCCGACCCAGGGGCGCATCAGCGGCCCCGGCGGACAGGTCCCGCGGCGCCGCTCCCGTTCCACGATGGTGCGGCTCCGTCGTTGCAGATGGTTCATGATTTCTCCCCTCTCGCCGTACCCGGTTTCGGGCACCCTCGTATTTCTGGATGCAGCCGGGAACCATTCGGTTGCAACGCCGCGCGACCGACGTAACACTATCGACCCATTCCGATCTGCCGGAAACCCGAGGAAATGCCGATGCTGCGCTCCGTCAACCGCCCTGCCGTCCTGCTGCTCTGCCTCTGCGCCCTGGTCGCCGCCAGCGCCGGCGCCCAGGAACTGAGAGCCGCCCTGTTCGAGGAAGCGGACGCCGCCCGCGCCGCGGCCGAGGAGCTGCAGGCCTCCCTGTTCTCGCCCCGGCACTGGGAGCAGGGCGTGAAGGACTACGAGGCAGCGGAAGACGGCCTCGAGCGGGGCCGCAGCGTCGATTACATCCGCGGCAAGCTGGCCGATGCCGAGGAGCACTTCACCAGCGCGGCCGAGGCGGCGGAACTCGCCCGCATTACGCTCGCTACGGTGATCGAGACCCGGGAGGATGCCCGGAAGGCCGAGGCGCCCGCGCGCTCGGCCCCCATCTGGGAGGACGCCGAGGACCAGTTCGGCGACGCCATACGCGAGCTGGAAAGCGGCGACCTGCAGGACGCCCGGGAGCGGGCGACCGAGGCGGAGAGCCTGTATCGGGACGCGGAACTCTCTGCCATCAAGAGCCGTTATCTCAGCGAGACCCGCCGCCTGCTGGAGGAGGCCGACCGGGCCCGGGTGGAGCGCTATGCGCCGATCACTCTCGCGCGCTCGAAGCGTCTCCTGCGGGAGGCGGAGAAGGAACTGAACGAGAACCGCTACGATACCGACCTGCCCCGCAGCCTCGCCCGCCAGGCCAACTACGAGGCCCGCCACGCCATCCGGCTGGCCGACGTCGTGCGCGACGTGCGCGATGACGAGCTGACCGTGGAGGAGCTCATCCTGTCCTGGGAGCGCTCGCTGAAAGCCGTGGCCGGCGCCGCCGACATCGTGCCGGACCTGGTGGACGGCAACGATGCGCTCACCGCCGATCTGGTCGCCTACGTCGAGAACCTGCGCGCCCGTAACCGGACGCTGGAGCAGGACCTGGAGGACAGCGTCTCCCGGGTGGCGGAGATGGAAGAGGAGATCCGTATCCTGGACGAGAAGCTGGGCGGCGCCACCGAGGAGCGCCGCACGCTGATGCAGCGCCTGCAGGCCCAGAACCGCATCCGCGAGCAGTTCGCCCAGGTGGAGAAGATGTTCG
>CAZRSA010000027.1:0-26277 GCA_964602525.1 uncultured Woeseiaceae bacterium | reverse complement strand
CCCGGGGCAAGTCCGCCGGCGAGCCCATCCCCATGGCCGGCGTGCCCTACCACGCAGTGGACAGTTACCTGGCCAAGCTGGTGAGACTCGGCGAGTCGGTGGCCATATGCGAGCAGATCGGCGACCCGGCCACGAGCAAAGGGCCGGTGGAGCGCAAGGTGGTGCGCATCGTCACGCCCGGCACGCTCACCGAAGCCAGCCTGCTGCAGGAGCGGCGGGACAATGCCGTTGTGGCCGTGGTACTCGCCCGCCGCGAAATCGGCATCGCCTGGCTGGATCTCTCGGCGGGCCGCTTCCTGGTGAGCCAGGTGCCGGACGAAGCCGCGCTGGCCGCGGAGATCGAGCGGCTGCAGCCGGCCGAGATCCTCTACGACGAGGAGGGCGGCGCGCCGGGCTGGCTGGCGGAACGCGCCGGAGCCCGCGGCCGGCCGCCCTGGCACTTCGACGGCGAGACCGCCGCACGGCTCCTGTGCGAGCAGTTCGGCACCCGCGACCTGACCGGCTTCGGCGCGGACGGCCTCGCGATCGCCATCCGCGCCGCCGGAGGGCTACTGGAATACGTGCGCGACACCCAGCGCGGCACCCTGCCCCACATCGACGGCATGGCCGTGGAACAGCCGGACGACGCCATCCTCATGGACGCGGCCACCCGGCGGAACCTGGAGCTCGACCGCAGCCTCTCCGGTCAGGACCCGCATACCCTGGCCGGCGTCATGGACACCTGCCGCACGGCCATGGGCAGCCGGCTGCTCCGGCGCTGGATCAACCGGCCCGTGCGCAGCCACGAGATCATCGGTGCGCGCTACGACGCCGTGGCCAACCTGCTCGAGCGGGGCAGCGACGGGCTCCGCAGCATCCTCGCCGACATCGGCGACCTGGAACGCATCCTCTCCCGCGTGGCGCTGCGATCGGCCCGGCCGCGGGATCTGCGCCAGCTGGGCGACAGCCTGGGCCGTCTGCCCGAACTCGCCCGGCTGCTCGACGGCCTCGACGCCCCACGCCTCGCCGAGCTGGCGGCCGACGCGGCCGAGCACCCGGATACCCACGGGCTGCTCGATGCCGCGCTGGTGGACAACCCGCCCATGCTGATCCGCGACGGCGGTGTCATCGCGGCCGGCTACAACGCCGAGCTCGACGAGCTGCGGGACATCAGCGCCAACGCCGATCAGTACCTGGTGGAGCTGGAGCAGCGCGAGCGCGAACGCACCGGCCTGCCCACGCTGAAGGTGGGCTACAACCGGGTGCACGGCTACTACATCGAGATCAGCAAGGCCCAGGCGCAGAATGCGCCCGAGGAATACACGCGGCGCCAGACCCTGAAGGCGGCCGAGCGGTTCATCACGCCGGAGCTGAAGCGCTTCGAGGACCAGGTGCTGAGTGCGCGGGAGCGCGCGCTGGCGCGGGAGAAGGCGCTGTACGAGGGGCTCATCGATGCGCTGCACGAGGTGCTCGGGCCGCTGCGCCGCACGGCCGCTGCACTCGCGGAGCTGGACGTGCTCGCCTGCTTCGCCGAGCGCGCAGAGCGGCTCGGCTTTGCCCGTCCCATCCTCTCCGAGGAGCCACGCATCGCCATCCGTGCCGGCCGCCACCCGGTGGTGGAGCGGGTACTCGATACCCCCTTCGTGCCGAACGACCTGGAGCTCGACGACGAGCGGCGCCTGCTGATCATCACCGGGCCGAACATGGGCGGCAAATCCACCTACATGCGCCAGGCGGCGCTCATCGTCATCCTGGCCCACATCGGCAGCTTCGTGCCGGCGGACGCGCTGGAGATCGGTCCGGTGGACCGGATATTCACCCGCATCGGCGCCTCGGACGACCTGGCCGGCGGGCGTTCCACGTTCATGGTGGAGATGACCGAGACCGCCAACATCCTGCACAACGCCACGCCCGCGAGCCTGGTGCTGATGGACGAGATCGGCCGCGGCACCAGCACCTTCGACGGACTGTCGCTGGCCTGGTCGGCCGCCCACCACATCGCCACGAGGCTTCGCGCCTTCACCCTGTTCGCCACCCACTACTTCGAGCTCACCGTGCTGCCCGACGAGCTGCCCCACGCCGCCAACGTGCACCTGGATGCCACCTCCCACGGCGAACGCCTGATCTTCCTGCACGCGGTGAAGCCGGGGCCGGCCAACCAGAGCTACGGCCTGGAGGTGGCCGCGCTGGCCGGCGTGCCGAAGGCGGTCATCCGCCGCGCCCGCCGCCACCTGGAACAGCTGGAGTCCGCCCGGCACCACCGCGACCACGGCCCCCAGCAGGAGTTGGCGCTGACACCGCCAGCCGCGGACGACCCGCCGGAAGACGCGCTGCGCGAGACGCTGGAGGAACTGGACCCGGACGCCCTCTCGCCCCGCCAGGCGCTGGACCTGATCTACAAGCTGAAGGACCTGGCGGACGACTGACCCGACCTGGCCGCCTGACCCATCCCCTTCTCTTGTGGCCGCCCTGCGGGGGTATCCATCGCCGCGACCTTTTGTCGGGAGCAAGATGGATACCCCCGCAGGGCGGCCACGCCTTCAGTGGCGTCAAGGAGGTGCCTGTCAGTAACGCCTACTGACTGGTGCCACTTCTCTCTGCAACGGGCCTGAAGGCCCTGCTACGGGAACCTCCCTTCGCGGAGAAAGGTGTCCGCCGCGCCGGCGGCCGCGCGGGAGAACAGCAGGCCCGTGTGGGTCACGTTCAGCACCAGGTGATCGGCGATGCCGGGCAGCTCGGTTTCCGCCACCCGCACCGTGCCGTCGTGGGGCGGATCCAGCCTGCCGAGCAGTCGGCCCGCACCCAGCCCGCGGCTGCCGGCGATCACGCCGGTGCGGGCGGCGAGTTCCGGCGGGCACCACTCTGCGGCGCTCGACTCCAGCACGCCGTCGGCGATGCTCCGGCCCGTGAGACGGCGGCCGGGGGCGACGCGCGCCAGCCGTTCGGCCGAGCGACTGCCGGCGAGCGGCGAGCCCAGGCAGACGACGCGCCCCGGCGGTGCGTCGGCCCACCCCGCCAGCATGCGCAGTATGAGCACGCCGCCGAGACTGTGGCCGATCCAGTCGATGCGCTCTGCCTGCAGGTGATCGGCGAAGGCGCGGAGGTTCTGGGCGTTGGCGTCGAGGCCGTGACTGATGGTGGGCCAGGAGAAGATGCGCACGTCGCTGCGCCCGGCCGCGCGGAGGCGGCGGGCGAGCCGCTGCAGCGCCCAGCCGCCCAGCCACAGGCCGTGCGCCAGGATCAGGGCGCTGCCTTCCCGCTCGCCGCTCACGCGAGATCGCGGGCCAGGTCTTCGAGCGCCTCCCGGTTGGTCCAGGACCAGACCCGCTCGATGGCCTCCTCGAGGGGCAGCCAGGTGAATGCGGAGTGTTCGCTCGGGCTCAGCACCACGTCCCGGGGCTCGTCGAGCCGGAAGCGCCACTCGTATTCCACGTTCTCGAATATGCCCGGCGGGTAGCGGTCACGCCAGCGGGGGTCGATGACGAACACCCGGCTCACGCCGGTGTAGGTCAGCGTGCCGTTGTCCAGGAAGCCGGTCTCCTCGGCAAGCTCCCGGGCCGCCGCGCGGTCGTGGGTCTCGTCCGGCAGCAGGCTGCCGGTGATGGACTGCCAGAACTCGAACGGCCGCTGCCGATGCAGCAGCAGTACCTCACCGCCGGCCGCGTAGACCACCACCAGTACCGACTCGGGGCGCCGGTAGGGCCGGGCGGGAGTCGGCGGGGTCACGGCGGGTGCACTCAGCTGCCGGCTTCGCCCCGCGGCTTGCGGAGCCGGATGCCGACCTCGCGGAGCTGCTGGGCCGAGACGTCGCCCGGCGCGTCGGTGAGCGGGCAGGCCGCCGTCTGGGTCTTCGGGAAGGCGATGACGTCGCGGATGCTCTCGGCGCCCGCCATCAGCATCACCAGGCGGTCCAGACCGAACGCAATACCGCCGTGGGGCGGGCAGCCGTATTCCAGCGCGCGCAGCAGGAAGCCGAACTTCTGCTCCGCCTCCTCCGGGCCGATCTGCAGCAGGTCGAACACCGCGGACTGCACGTCCTGGTCGTGGATACGGATGGAGCCGCCGCCGATCTCCGAGCCGTTCAGCACCATGTCGTAGGCGCGTGACAGCGCGTGCTCCGGGTCCCTGCGCAGCGCGTCCGCGTCGCTGATGGACGGCGCCGTGAACGGGTGATGCAGCGGGTCGAGGCGGCCGGTGGCGGGGTCGCGCTCGAACATGGGGAACTCCACCACCCACAGCGGACGCCAGCCTTCCTCCACCAGGCCACGGTCTTCGCCCAGCTTCACGCGCAGCGCGCCCAGCGCATCGTTCACCACGTGGGCCTTGTCCGCGCCGAAGAAGATCAGGTCGCCGCTCTCGGCGCCGGTGCGCTCCATGATGCCGGCCACCGCCGCGTCGGGCAGGAACTTCAGGATCGGCGACTGCAGGCCCTCCCGGCCGGCAGCGGCGTCGTTCACCTTGATATAGGCGAGGCCCTTCGCCCCGTAGCGGCCCACGTAGTCGGTGTAGTCGTCGATCTCCTTCCGGGTGAGTTCGCCGCCCTGCGGCAGGCGCAGCGCGGCCACGCGTCCCCCGGGATCGGCAGCCGGGCCGGCGAACACCTTGAACTCCACGCCCTCGAGCAGATCGGCGACTTCCACCAGCTCCAGCGGTATGCGCAGATCAGGCTTGTCCGAGCCGAAGCGCCGCATGGCCTCGGCGTAAACCATGCGGGGGAACGGGGCGGGCAGCTCCACGCCGAGCACGTCGGCGAACAAAGTGCGGATCAGCCGCTCCATGGTGCCCATCACCGTCTGCTCGTTGACGAAGCTCATTTCCACGTCGAGCTGGGTGAACTCGGGCTGGCGGTCGGCCCTCAAGTCCTCGTCGCGGAAGCAGCGCACGATCTGGTAGTAGCGATCGATCCCGGACATCATCAGCAGCTGCTTGAAGATCTGCGGCGACTGGGGCAGTGCGAAGAACTTGCCGGGATGGGTACGGCTGGGGACGACGTAGTCCCGCGCCCCTTCCGGCGTGGTCTTGGTCAGCATCGGCGTCTCCACGTCGATGAAGCCCTCGTCGTCCAGGAAGCGACGCAGCGAACGGGTGGCCGCGTGGCGCAGCCGGAGGTTCGCCAGCATCTCCTCCCGGCGGAGGTCCAGGTAGCGGTAGCGCAGCCTCAGCTCCTCGTTGGCATACTCGTCGTGGTGGAACGGCGGCGTCTTCGCGCCGTTCAGCACGGTGAGTTCCTCGGCCAGCACTTCCACCTGCCCGGTGCGCATGCCGGGGTTCACCGTGCCCTCGGGCCGCGGGCGCACCTTGCCGCGCACGGCCAGCACGTACTCGCTGCGCACCCGCTCGGCATCGGCGAAGATCTCCGGACGGTCCGGGTCGAACACCACCTGCAACAGGCCCTCCCGGTCCCGCAGGTCGATGAAGATCACACCGCCGTGGTCGCGCCGGCGGTGTACCCAGCCGGTCACTTCCACGACCTCGCCGGTCAGTGTCTCGTCGACCTGTCCACAGTAATGAGTGCGCATAGCGATATCGATGTCGGGTGAGGGGCCGGCGGCGCCGGCAAAAGAGCCGAAATGTTACGGCCTGGCCTCCGGCGCTGCAAGCGGCAGCTCCTGCTCGCCGGCCTGCCAGCGGGGCACCACGACGCCCAGCGAGATGATCATCTTCAGCGCCTCGTCCACCTCCATCTCCAGTTCGATGATGTCCTTGCGCGGCACCATGATGATGAAGCCGGAGGTGGGGTTGGGCGTGGTGGGCACGAAGGTGCAGACCACGTCCTCGCCGGTCTTCGCCTGCACCTCGCCCAGCGCGCTGGAGGTCTGGAAGGCGAGGCTGTAGACGCCCTTGCGCGGGTACTCGATCAGCAGCACCTTCTTGAAGGAGTCGCCGGAGTCGGCCAGCACCATCTCGGCGAAGTTCTTGGAAGCCCCGTAGACGGAGCGCACCACCGGAATCCGCTGCAGGATGGCCTCGCCGAGCGCGAGCAGCCGCCGCCCCGCGAAGTTCGCCACCAGCATGCCCGTCACGAGCAGGATGATGATGGTCAGCAGGATGCCGAGGCCCGGCACCGTGAAGGTGAGTCCGAAGACCTCGTAGGGCGGGCGTATCTCCGGTGGCAGCAGGCCGAGGGTCTTGTCGAGCTGTCGGACCAGCAGATTGAGGATGAACAGCGTGATGCCGAGCGGGACCCAGACGAGCAGCCCCGCCACCAGCCAGGCTCGCAGCCGCTTCATCATCGGGCCCGCTCCGCCGGCACCGCCCCGGCTCAGGCGGCCGCGCCGCCGGTCGAACCGGCCGCCTTGCCGTCGCTCGCCTTCTTGTCGCTCTTGCTCTCCGACTTCTTCTCGCCGTCACCGCCGGACTTCTTTTCGCCCTCGCCGCCGGACTTCTTCTCGCCGTCGCCGCTGTCGGCGAGGTTGCGCTTCCTGTCCTTGTCGGTCTTGAAGTCGGTCTCGTACCAGCCGCTGCCCTTCAGTCGGAAGCGGGGCGCCGAGATCTTGCGCTTCAGCGCCGCCTCGCCGCAGTCCGGACAATCGGTGAGCGGGTCGTCGCTCATCTTCTGCAGGGCGTCGAGCTCGTGCCCGCAGCTCTTGCACAAATACTCATAGATAGGCATGTCGTCTCTCTCCACGAAGAACGCCCCCGGAATCACCCGGGGGCGCCGATTATACGGGCTGCGACGGCCCCTGTTCGCACCGAACCCCGCCTGGGCCCCGCATTCAGCCGGCCATCGCCTCCGGGGTGCCCGGCGTGCGGAACACGATCTCGTCGCCCGAGACGTCCGCCACAATGGTGTCGCCCGGCGCGAATTCGCTCGCCAGGATGCGCTGGGCCAGCGGGTTCTCGATGCGCTGCTGGATGGCCCGCTTTAGCGGCCGCGCGCCGTACACCGGGTCGAAGCCCGCCTCGGCGAGCTGATCCCGCGCGGTGTCGGTGAGCTCCAGCTCCATGTCCCGGTCGGCGAGACGCGCGTGCAGATAGCCGAGCTGGATGTCGACGATGCGCCGGATGTGCTCGCGGCCGAGCGGGTGGAACACCACCACGTCGTCCACCCGGTTGATGAACTCGGGCCGGAAGTGCTGGGAGACGACCTCCATGACCTCGCCCTTCATCTTCGCGTAATTCTCCTCGCCGGCGAGCTCCTGGATGCGCTGGGAACCCAGGTTCGAGGTCATGACGATGACGGTGTTGCGGAAGTCCACCGTGCGGCCGTGGCCGTCGGTGAGCCGGCCGTCGTCGAGCACCTGCAGCAGGATGTTGAACACGTCCGGATGGGCCTTCTCGACCTCGTCGAGAAGAATCACCGAATAGGGCCGGCGGCGTACCGCCTCGGTGAGATAGCCGCCCTCTTCGTAGCCCACGTAGCCCGGCGGCGCGCCGATCATGCGCGCGACCGAGTGCTTCTCCATGAACTCCGACATGTCGAGGCGCACCATGGCCTCGTCCGTGTCGAACAGGAACTCCGCCAGGGCCTTGGTGAGCTCGGTCTTGCCGACGCCGGTGGGGCCCAGGAACAGGAACGAGCCGATGGGCCGGCGCGGATCGGAGAGACCGGCGCGGGAGCGGCGGATGGCGTTGGACACGCTCACCACGGCCTCGTCCTGGCCGACGACCCGGTTACGCAGCGCCTCCTCCATCTGCAGGAGCTTCTCCTTCTCGCCCTCCAGCATCTTCGAGACCGGGATGCCGGTCCACTTGGACACCACCTCGGCCACCTCTTCCTCGGTGACGTTGTTGCGCACCAGCGTGGGCTTGGCCGTCTGCTCGGAGTCGGCGGCGCTCTCCAGCTGGCGCTCGAGTTCCGGGATCTTGCCGTACTGCAGCTCCGACATGCGGGTGAGGTCGCCGGCACGCCGCGCGGTCTCGAGCTCGAGACGCGCCCGCTCCAGCTCCTCCTTGAGATGGGTGGTGCCCTGCATGGCCGCCTTCTCGGACTTCCAGACCTCTTCCAGGTCGGAGTACTGTTTCTCCAGGTCGGCCAGCTGTTCTTCCAGGTCATCCAGTCGGCGGCGGGAGGCCTCGTCGGACTCCTTGTTCAGCGCCTCGCGCTCGATCTTCAGCTGGATGATGCGCCGCTCGAGCCGGTCCATGGCCTCGGGCTTGGAGTCGATCTCGATGCGGATGCGCGAGGCTGCCTCGTCCACCAGATCGATGGCCTTGTCCGGCAGCTTGCGGTCGGTGATGTAGCGGTGCGAGAGCGTGGCAGCGGCCACGATGGCCGGGTCGGTGATCTCCACGCCGTGGTGCACCTCGTAGCGCTCCTTCAGGCCCCGCAGGATGGCGATGGTGTCCTCCACCGTCGGCTCGGTGATCAGCACCTTCTGGAAGCGGCGCTCGAGGGCGGCGTCCTTCTCCACGTACTGGCGGTACTCGTCCAGCGTGGTGGCGCCCACGCAGTGCAGCTCGCCGCGGGCCAGCGCGGGCTTCAGCATATTGCCCGCGTCCATGGAACCCTCGGCCTTGCCGGCACCCACCATGGTGTGCAGCTCGTCGATGAACAGGATGATCTGCCCCTCCTGCTTGGAGAGGTCGTTCAGCACGGCCTTCAGCCGCTCCTCGAACTCGCCGCGGAACTTCGCACCGGCGATCAGCGCGCCCATGTCCAGCGACAGGATGCGCTTGCCCTTCAGGCCCTCCGGCACCTCGCCGTCGACGATGCGCTGGGCGAGGCCCTCCACGATGGCGGTCTTGCCGACGCCCGGTTCGCCGATCAGCACCGGGTTGTTCTTGGTGCGGCGCTGCAGGATCTGGATGGTGCGGCGGATCTCGTCGTCGCGGCCGATGATGGGGTCGATCTTGCCCTGCTCGGCGCGCTCGGTGAGATCGATGGTGTACTTCTCCAGCGCCTGGCGGGTGTCCTCGGCGTTCGGGTCGTTCACCTGGGCTCCGCCGCGCATCTCCTCGATGGCCTTCTCCAGCGCGCCTTTCACCACGCCGGCCTCGGCCAGGGTCTTGCCGATCGCGCCCTTGTCGTCGACGGCGGCCAGCACGAACAGCTCGCTGGAGATGTACTGGTCGTTACGCTCCTGAGCCAGCTTGTCGGTGACATTCAGCAGCTTGCCGAGGTCGTTGGAGAGGTGCACCTCGCCGCCGGTGCCCTCCACGCTCGGCAGCCGGTCCACGGCCTCGCCGAGCTGGGAGCGCAGCAGGTTCACGTTGGCGCCGGCGCGGGTCAGCAGGCTGCGCACCGTGCTGCCCTGCTGGTCCAGCAGCGCCACCATCAGATGCACGGGCTCGATGAACTGGTGGTCCTGTCCGACCGCCAGGGACTGGGCATCGGCCAGCGCCATCTGGAATTTACTCGTCAGTTTGTCCATTCGCATGGGCTAGTCCCCCATCATCGGGATGTTCTCAACTGGTTCGGAAATGGTGCCGGAAGCGGCGGTTTCAAGCGCCGGCACGGGCCGGCGGCCGCTCAGCCCCGGATCCAGACCAGCGTCGCCTGGCGGCCGCATTCCCCGTCCCGGCGGTAGGAGAAGAACCGCTCCGCCTCGTCGTGGGTGCAGAACCCGCCGCCGGTCACCGTCACGCCGGCGTCCTCCAGCTCCCGGCGGGCGAGTCCGGCCAGATCGGCCTGCCAGCGCGCCCGGTCGTTGGGGGCGAAAAAGGCGGCGTTGACCACGTCGCGTCGGATGAAGCGCTCACGCACCTCGTCGCCCACCTCGAAGGCGGGCTGCGCGATGGCGGGGCCGAGCCAGGCGAGCAGTTCTTCCGGCGGGGTCGTCATGGCCTCCAGGGCGGCGGCAACGACCCCGTCCGCGAGCCCCCGCCAGCCGGCATGCACGGCCGCCACCTCGTCGCCGCGGGGGCTGGCCAGCAGCACGGGCAGGCAGTCGGCGGTGAGCACGGCGCAGACGACGCCCGGTTGCCGGGTGACGGCGGCATCCGCCTCGGCCGGCGGGCCGCCGGGCGACGCCTCCACCACCCGGGTACCGTGCACCTGGGCGAGCCAGGCCGGTTCGCCGGGCAGCGCCAGCGCCTCGGCCAGCCGGCGCCTGTTCTCGGCTACCGCCGCCGGGTCGTCGCCGACGTGGGCGCCGAGGTTGCACTCGGCAAACGGCCCCGTGCTGACACCGCCCGCGCGGGTGGTCGCCGCCGCGGCGACGGGCGGCGGCGCCTCCCAGTCGGGTCGGATCAGCCCCATCAGCCGGCCTCCGTGCGTTGTCGGTGGGCGCGCAGCACCTCGATCAGGGCGGCGTGGTCCGCGGGCAGCGGCGCGGAGAATTCCAGTGCTTCCCCGCTCACCGGGTGAGCGAGCGCGAGCGATTCGGCATGCAGCGCCTGGCGCCGGAACTCCCGCAGAGTGGCCGTCAGCGCCTCGTCGGCGCCGGGCGGCAGCTGCAGCCGGCCGCCGTACAGCGGGTCGCCCAGCAGCGGATGGCGGATGTGGGCGAAGTGCACCCGGATCTGGTGGGTGCGGCCGGACTCCAGCCGGACCCGCACGTCGGTGTGCGCGACGAAGCGCTCCACCACCCGGTAGTGGGTCGCCGCCGGCCGGCCGCCCTCGCGCACCGCCATGCGGGTGCGCTGGACGGGATGGCGGTCGATGGGCGCATCGATGGTGCCCCCGGCGGTCAGCACGCCCCGGCAGACGGCCCGGTATTCCCGCCGGATGCGCCGCTTCGACAGCGCGCGCACGAGCGCGGTGTGCGCCTCCACGCTTCGGGCCACCAGCATGAGCCCGCTGGTGTCCTTGTCCAGGCGATGGACGATGCCCGAGCGGGGCACCGTGGCGAGCTCGGGGTAACGGTGCAGCAGGCCGTTCTGCAGGGTGCCTTCCCGGTTGCCGGCACCGGGGTGGACTACCAGCCCGGCCGGCTTGTCCACCACGATCAGCGCGGAGTCCTCGTGCACCACCCGGAAGGCCACCGGCTCGGCTTCCACCCGGGTGTCGGGCTCGACCAAGGCGTGCAACTCCACGGTCTCGCCGCCGGCCACCGGGTCCCGCGGCCGGCAGCCGCGGCCGTCCACCGTGATGCGCCCGGCCAGCAGCCATTCCTTCAATCGGCTGCGGGAGTACTGGGGGAACATCTGCGCCAGCGCCTGGTCCATGCGTTTGCCGGCCAGTGTACCGGGGACCTGCTGGCGCAAAGTCTCTGCTGTCTCTGCCGTCTCCGTCATCGGGGGCCCTCGGGTAAGCCTGTCAGTTTACGTTATACTTCGCCGATTATGCTGCCCGCCATGACGCAACGAGCCCCGTCCATGATCTCCTCGACGCGCCGCCCCCTCGGCCGGCTGGTCCTGGTCGCCTGCCTGGCCCTCGCAACCGTCGCCTGCGGTACCGATGGCCCCGAGCGCCAGCAGGGCGCCGTGGAAGAGGTCTACGAGCGCGGCCAGCGCTCCATGGCGAACGGCAACTACCGCCAGGCCATCGCCATCTTCGAGCAGATCCAGGCCCGCTTCCCGTTCACCGAGTACGGCAAGCAGTCCCAGATCGACCTGATCTACGCTTATTACAAGAGCGGCCGCACCGAGCAGGCCATCGACGCCGCTGACCAGTTCATGCGCGAGAATCCCACCCATCCGCGGGTGGACTACGCACTGTATCTGCAGGGTCTGACCTGGTTCGACGCGGAACCGAGCGTGATGGACCGGCTGTTCGGCGTCGACCGTACCGACCGGCCGCCCACGGACAGCCGCCGCTCCTTCGCCGCGTTCAAGCGGCTGGTGGAGCGCTACCCCACCAGCGCCTACGCCGCGGATGCCACCCAGCGCATGATCTTCCTGAAGAACCGGCTGGCGTCCTACGAGAATCACGTGGCCGAGTACTACCTGCGCCGGGGCGCCTGGATTGCGGCGCTGAACCGGGCGAAGGCGGCGCTGGAGGAATACAACGGCACCCCGGCGAACAAGAAGTCGCTGGAGATCATGGTGCGCGCCTACGAGCAGCTGGAGCTCGACGAGCTGGCCGCCGACACCCGCCGGGTGATCGCCGAGAACTTCCCGGACAGCTGACCCGGGCGGGCCGCGCCGCCGACTGGCCTAGCCGGGGAAGTGATACCCCGAGGTGATGGGATAGCGCCAGTCCCGGCCGAAGGCACGGGTGGAGATGCGCACTCCGGGCGGCGCCTGACGGCGCTTGTACTCGCTCCGGCGCACCATGTTCAGCACCCGCAGCACCGTCTCCCGTTCGTAGCCCCGCTCGGCGATCTCCTCCACCGACAGGTCTTCCTCGATGAACGCGGCCAGGATGGGGTCCAGCACCTCGTAGGGCGGCAGGGAATCGGTGTCCTGCTGGCCGGGCTTGAGCTCGGCCGACGGCGGCCGGGTGATCACCCGCTCCGGGATGACCGGCGAGACGGTATTGCGGTAGCGGGCCAGCCGGTAGACCAGGGTCTTGGCGCAGTCCTTCAGCGGCGCGAAGCCGCCGGCCATGTCGCCGTACAGCGTGGCGTAACCCACCGCCATCTCGGATTTGTTGCCGGTGGTCAGCAACATGCGGCCGGTCTTGTTCGAAATCGCCATCAGCAGGATGCCCCGGCAGCGAGACTGGATATTTTCCTCCGTCGCGTCCTCCGGCAGCCCCTCGAACAGGGGCGCGAGCTGGGCCAGGGTCGCATCCACCATGGGCTCGATGGAGATGACGTCGTAGCGCACGCCCAGCTCGTCGGCCTGCGCCGCGGCATCGCTGCGGCTGATCGCCGATGTATAGCGGTAGGGCATCATCACCGCCTGGACCCGGTCGGCGCCCAGCGCATCCACCGCCACGGCCAGGGTCAGCGCGGAGTCGATGCCGCCGGACAGCCCGAGCACCACGCCGGGGAAGCCGTGCTTGTCCACGTAGTCCCGGGTGCCGAGCACCAGCGCCGAGTAGACGCTCTCCTCCGGGCCCGGGAGGCCGGCGAGGGGCAGCGATTGCGGCTCGACGGCACGGCGGCCGAGGTGGAGTTCCACCGGGAACAGCCCCTCGGCGAACACCGGCGCGCGGAAGGTGAGCTCGCCCTTCGCATCGGCCACGAAGGAGCCGCCGTCGAAGACCAGTTCGTCCTGGCCGCCCACCATGTTGAGATAGACTAGCGGGACTCCGTTCTCCTCGGCGCGGGCACGGCCCATACGCTCGCGCTTGTCCTGGCTGGCGGTGTCGTAGGGAGAGCCGTTGATGGTGAGGATGACCTCGGCGCCGGCGCCCCGGGCGAGGCGCGCCGGCCCCGGCTGCCAGATGTCCTCGCAGACCGTGAGGCCCACCCGCGTGCCCCGGAAGCGGAACACCGCCGGCTTCTCGCCGCGGGTGAAATAACGCTTCTCGTCGAACACCCGGTAGTTCGGCAGCAGGTGCTTGCGGTAGCGGGCGAGCTCCCGGCCATCCTCGATCACGGTGGCCGCGTTGTAGATGCGCTCGCCGTCGTAGTCCGGGAAACCCACCAGCACCGCCACGCCCTCGAGCTCCGTGCGGATGCGATCCAGCGCCTCGGCGATCTGGCGCCGCAGACCGGAATGGAACAGGAGATCCTCCGGCGGATAGCCGCACAGGAACAGCTCGGGGAAGACCACCAGGTCGGCGCCGTGTTCGTCCCGCGCCGCGGCCGCCGTCTCGAGCAGACGCCGGGTATTGCCGCCGACGTCACCGACCACCGGGTTCAGCTGGGCGAGGACGAGCTGCAGCGACTCGGCCATGGGCGCTGGGCGGCAGCCCGGCGGGGCTCAGCCGCCGAGCGCCGCGGCGATGGCGGAGCCGAGGTCCGCCGGCGACCGCACGGTGGTGACGCCGGCCTGCTCCAGGGCCTCGAACTTGGCTTCGGCCGTGCCCTTGCCGCCCGCGACAATGGCGCCCGCATGGCCCATGCGCTTGCCCGGCGGCGCGGTCACGCCGGCAATGTAGGCCACCACCGGTTTGGAGACGTGGTCCGCGATGTACGCGGCAGCGGCCTCCTCGTCGGTGCCGCCGATCTCGCCCACCATGATGATGCCGTCGGTCTCGGGGTCCGCCTCGAACAGCTTCAGGCAGTCGATGAAATCCATGCCGCGGACCGGGTCGCCGCCGATGCCGATACAGGTGGACTGCCCGAGTTCGGCCTGGGTCGTCTGATAGACCGCCTCGTAGGTCAGCGTGCCCGAGCGGGAGATGACGCCGATGCGGCCGGCCTGGTGGATCATGCCGGGCATGATGCCGATCTTCGCCTCACCCGGCGTGATGATGCCCGGGCAGTTCGGCCCGATCAGTCGGCAGTCGTAATCCGCCAGCGCCGCGCGCACCTTCACCATGTCCAGCACCGGGATGCCCTCCGTGATGCAGACCACCAGGCCCACGCCGGAGTCGGCCGCCTCCAGGATGGCGTCGGCGGCGAACGGCGCCGGCACGTAGATCATGCTGACGTCGGTGCCGGTCTCGGCCACCGCCTCGTGCATGGTGTTGAACACCGGCACGCCCAGGTGCTCCTCGCCGCCGCGGCCGGGCGTGACGCCGGCCACCACGTTGGTGCCGTAGTCGATGCACTGACCGGTGTGGAACGACCCCTGGTTGCCGGTGATGCCCTGGCAGACGATGCGGGAATTCTTGTCGACTAGAACGCTCATGGATGCTCCTGTCAGCCGGCGGCCGCCACGGCCTTCTTGGCCGCGTCGGTGAGGTCCGATGCCGCGATGATGTCCAGGCCGCTGTCGGCCAGCTTCGCGCGCCCCTGCTCCACGTTGGTGCCCTCGAGCCGGGCCACCACGGGAACCTCGACGCCCACCTCCTTTACCGCGGTGATGATGCCGTCGGCGATCAGGTCGCAGCGCACGATGCCGCCGAAGATATTCACCAGTATCGCTTTCACGCTCTCGTTGGAGAGGATCAGCTTGAACGCCTCGGCCACGCGCTCGGCCGTGGCGCCGCCGCCCACGTCCAGGAAATTCGCCGGGGCGCCGCCGTGCAGCTTGATGAGGTCCATCGTGGCCATGGCCAGGCCGGCACCGTTCACCATGCAGGCGATGTCGCCGTCCAGCGAGACGTAGTTGAGGTCGTGCTCCCGGGCCTCGCGCTCCGTGTCGTCCTCCTGGGAAGCGTCGCGCATCTCCTCCAGCGCCTTCTGTCGGTACAGCGCGTTCTCCTCGATGTTGATCTTGGCGTCCAGGGCCACGATGCTGCCGTCGGCCGTCACGATCAGCGGGTTGATCTCCAGCAGGCTCGCGTCCTTGTCCCGGAACAGCCGGTAGAGCTTGCTCAGCAGGCCACCGAACTGCTTCAGCTGGTCCTTGTCCAGGCCGAGGCCGAAGCCCAGCCGGCGGATCTGATAGGGCTGCAGGCCCGCAGCCGGCGAGACCGCCACCGTGAAGATCTGCTCCGGCGTCTTCTCGGCCACCTCCTCGATGTCCATGCCGCCGGCAGCGGAAGCAATAATGGCGACGCGCCTGGCCTCCCGGTCCACCAGCATACTGAGATAGAGCTCGCGCTCGATGGCCGAGCCGGACTCGACGTAGACCACGTTCACCGGCAGGCCGTCGGGGCCCGACTGGTGGGTGACGAGGCGGGTGCCGAGCATGCCCTCGGCAGCCTCGCGCACCTCGTCGGCGCTGCGGCAGAGCTTCACGCCGCCCGCCTTGCCGCGCCCGCCCGCATGCACCTGGGCCTTCACTACCCAGAGGTCCCCGCCGAGTTCCCCGGCGGCCTGAACGGCGGCTCCCGCCGTCTCTGCGGGCCTGCCTTCGGGCACGGGGATGCCGTAATCGGCGAACAGCCGTTTGGCCTGATATTCGTGCAGATTCATGGTTCTTCCGGACTGTCAGTTGGGAGACGCGGGCCGGTATTCTGCGTATTTGTTCGCGGCGGCCCGCGGAAGAGGTGCGTATTGTGGGCCAAAGGTCCGGGATTGGCAAAGCCCGCGCCGTCGAATGACACAGGCCCATCGGGGGGCGGCTTCCACTACAATGCGTCCTGAATGAAGAGGCAGGAGCGCCTTCGGGCCCGACCCATCATGGCGGAAAGCGCTGCAGAGTCGCGGGCCGTTCCGGCCCTGGACCCCACCGGGGACGCCACGTCCGAACTCGGCCGGCGGGTGCTGGGGACGCTGGCCTTCTTCCGTCTGGTCATCGCGGCCGTTTCCCTGCTGGTCTTCTTCGTCGACGCCGACCCGCGCCTGGTCGGCAGCGAGTCCCCGGCGCTCTTTGCCGGCACCGCCGCGGCCTACCTGATCGTGGCTGCCTTCACGCTCCTCGCGCTCAGGCAGGCGGTTGCGGGCCTGCAGATCTACGCCCAGATTTCCGTCGACGCAATCGCCATCCTGTTGCTGATGTATGCCAGCGGCGGCGTCTCCAGTGGTCTCGGCGGCCTGCTCATCATCTTCGTCGGCGGCGGCAGCCTGGTGATGCCCGGCCGGCTGTCTCTTTTCTTCGCCGCCGTCACCGCGATCGGCATCCTCTTCACCCAGTTGCTCACGGTGCTGCGAGGAGCTGCCCTCGCCGACAGCTACCCGGCCGCCGGCATCCTCGGCGCCGTCATCTTCGTCGTGGCGCTGGCGGCGCGGCCGCTGGCGCGGCGCATCCGGGAAAGCGAGGAACTCGCCCACCAGCGGGGCGTGGACCTCGCCAACATGGCCGAACTCAACAACTACATCGTGCAGCACCTGCGCGAGAGCATCGTGGTGATCGACGCCGACGACCGGGTGCGGCTCATCAACGAATCCGCCGCGCACCTGCTGCGCGCCGAGAACTTCTCCCCCGGCATGAAGCTCGCCATGCTGTCGCCGGAGCTGGAGCGTCACGTACGCGCCTGGCGCATGGTGAACCGGGAAGGGCCGCCGCCGGAGTTCACCATGACGGATCCGGAAGGCGGCACGCCCATCCTCGTCCACCTCGCGCCCTTCGGCCGCGCCGGCGAGGGCCGCGGCCCGGTGCTGGTGTTCCTGGAGGACGCGAGCCTGCTCGCGGAGCGGGTGCAGCAGTCCAAACTGGCTTCGCTCGGCCGGCTCTCGGCCAGTATCGCGCATGAGATCCGCAACCCGGTGGGCGCCATGAGCCACGCCGGCCAGCTGCTGCAGGAGTCGCCCTCCATCTCGGCGGAGGAGAAGCGGCTGATCGAGATCATCCTGTCCCACTCCGACCGGGTCAGCCACATCATCGAGAACATCCTCCAGCTCTCCCGCCGGGATACGAACCAGCCGGAGCGCTTCCGCCTGCGTCCCTGGCTCGAGGACTTCGCCCGGGAGTTCGCCAAGACCCTGCAGCTGAACGAGGGCGAGCTCACCGTGGCACCCGGCGATGAGGAACTGGAGGTGCGCATGGACCGCAGCCACCTCCGCCAGGTGCTCTGGAATCTCTGCGACAATGCCGTGAAATATGCCAGCGAGACCGGCGGCATCGAGGTGATTCTGCGTACCGGACGGGTGGAACCGGGCGACCGGCCCTATCTGGAAGTTCTTGACCGGGGTCACGGTGTGGAAACCGGCACCGTGGATAAGATCTTCGAGCCCTTCTTCACTGCGCGGCAGGGAGGAACAGGCCTCGGTCTGTATATTTCGCGGGAATTATGTGAACTCAACCGGGCCACGCTCTCCTACCGCCCGCGGGAAGACGGGGGCAGCGTCTTCCGCATCGTATTCGCGGACCCGAACCGCTGGCAGAGCTGACATGACGACAGACGTACAGGCACTGGTGGTCGACGACGAGCCGGACATCTGCGAGCTGCTCGCGATGACTCTGAACCGAATGGACATCGCCACCGAGACCGCCGGCGACGTAGCCTCGGCCAAGAAGAAGCTGATTCGCGGCGACTTCGACCTCTGCCTCACCGACATGCGTCTGCCCGACGGCGACGGCCTGGAGCTGGTGGAGTGGATGCAGAGCCATACGCCCGGCGTGCCGGTGGCCATGATCACCGCCCACGGCAGCGTGGAGACCGCCGTGCAGGCGCTGAAGCTCGGCGCCTTCGACTTCGTCTCCAAACCGCTGGACGTCAAGGATCTGCGCAATATTGTTGGTGCCGCCGTCCGGCTGGGCTCCGCCGGCGGTGAAGCCTCCCGCGAACTCCTGGGCCGCTCCGCAGCCATCGAGAAGGTCCGGGACATGATCAGTCGGGTCTCCCGCAGCCAGGCGCCCGTGCACATCTGCGGCGAGTCCGGTACCGGCAAGGAACTGGTCGCGCGCATGATCCACGAGGCCGGGCCGCGCGGGGACGGCCCCTTCGTACCGGTGAACTGCGGCGCCATCCCGGCCGAGCTCATGGAGAGCGAGTTCTTCGGTCACAAGAAGGGCAGCTTCACCGGTGCGATGACGGACAAGCAGGGCCTGATCGAGAGCGCCGACGGCGGCACGCTGTTCCTGGACGAGATCGCCGACCTGCCGCTGGCCATGCAGGTCAAGCTCCTGCGCTTCATCCAGGAAAAGACCATCCGGCCCGTGGGTGCGCCGCGGGAGGTGGCAGTGGACGTGCGCATCCTGAGTGCCACCCATCGCGACCTGGCCGCCATGGTCGCCGCCGGCGAGTTCCGGGAAGACCTCTTCTACCGTATCAACGTGATCGAGCTGCGGGTGCCGCCGCTGCGCGAGCGCACCGAGGACATCCCGCTGCTCGCCGAGGCCATCCTCGCCCGCTTCGCACGGGAGTCCGGCGGCAAGCCGGCGGAGCTGACGCCGGGGGCCATGGAAGCGCTCCGCGGCTACGCCTTCCCGGGTAACGTGCGCGAGCTCGAGAACATCCTCGAGCGGGCGGTCACGCTGTCGCCGAACGGCATCATCGACAGCGCCGACCTGCAGCTGCGGCCGGCCATAGCACCGGCGAACGGGGCCGGACGGGATGCGGCCTCCGCCGGCGGCGGCGAGGCACTGGGAGACCAGCTCGAGGACGTGGAGCGCCAGGCCATCGTCGAGGCCCTCGAGAAGACCCGCTATAACAAGACGGCCGCGGCCAAGCTGCTGGGGCTGACCTTCCGGCAGCTGCGCTACCGGATCAAGAAGCTCAATATCGAGTGACCGTACACTTTCCGCACCCCCTGCGGTCACAGGTCACCGGTAGACTCGAGAACGCGGCCGGAAGTGACACTCGCGGTGACGAGAATTGTCAGCTTCTGACAGCCGTCGCAGGCTGGCGACACCCGGGGTCGCTCCGGATTCAACATAATGAACCACACGCTCAAATGGATTCTCTGCAGAATCAAATAGTTGGGTGACCTTACCCGAATCTGGCATGACCCTTGCTTCCTGTCGTGCAGGCGGAGACGCCGTTCAAGGAAACATTCAGGCAACCCTTCCAGGGAGACATTGGAAATGAAGAAAGTGCAGCAGGGTTTCACCCTTATCGAACTGATGATCGTGGTCGCGATCATCGGCATTCTGGCCGCGATCGCTATCCCGGCCTATCAGGACTACACCATCCGCTCGCAGGTCTCCGAAGGCCTGAACCTGGCGGCGGCTGCTAAGGCGGCGGTGTCGGAGACGTTCCTGAACACCGGCGCTGCTCCCGCCGATCGGGAGGAAGCTGGCCTTTCCGCCACTGCCACTGATACCCAGGGCAAGTACGTGGCATCGCTCGACGTCGCCGCTGGTCAGATCCTGATTACCTACGGCAAGGACGTCAACGACAAGGTCACGACCACCGGCGAAATCCTGACGATTACCCCCTACGTCAGTGACGATGACAGCATCACCTGGGTATGCGGTCGCGCCGACGTTCCGGCGGATCTCGCCCAGATGCCGGGTGGCGCCGCCGCCGGCGGAACGACTGTGCTGGCGAAGTATCTGCCGGCAGCATGCCGCTAAGTTCCAACGCTTCCTGGCGTAAGAGGGGCCCCACTCGCGGGGCCCCTTTTTTGCTTGAGCTTGCGCAAGAGACATAATCAGCGGCGATTACGAAAGACTTGAGGACGGTCGAATGCAGGGCAGAGCAGCAGGATTCACGCTTGTCGAACTGATGATCGTGGTTGCCATCATCGGTATTCTGGCCGCAATCGCTGTCTCCTCATATCAGACCTACACGATCCGGGCTCAGGTCGCCGACGGCATTAACCTGGCCGGGAATGCCAAAGCGCCGATCTTCGATGCTTTTGTCAATGACGGCGTACCGCCAGCCAATCGTCAAGCCGCTGGCCTGTCAGCCAATCCGGCGGATACTACGAGCCAGTACGTCACCGCCGTCGACGTCCAGAACGGGTCGGTAGAGATCAGCTATGGCAACCGTGCAAATGCGGCGATAGCCGGCACGAGGCTGTTTCTCATCCCTTACGAGACCCCGAGCCTCGGCGTGGCGTGGGTCTGTGGCACAGCAGATCCGCCCGCCGATACCGCACCCATGGGGACGGACGGCGGAGGACCCACGGCCTTTCTTGGGGTGACGACCGTGCCCTCTCGTTACCTGCCATCCAGCTGCCGCTAACGAGTCTTTATAGCCGGCGCCATCCGCTGCCGCGGGTGCGAGGACAAGCCCCTGTTCTGCAATGAAATCCTCGGATTGGCGCCGATTTCACAGAAGCTGTTCCTTATTTGTGACGACGCGCACAAAACCAAGTTGATCGTCTCCCGGAGATGAGTGAGACTATGGTGCTCGGGGTTGAGCGTATCTCCAGGGAGCATCTGCGCAGTCAATGGCCGCAACCGCCTCACAGACTACACTGTCCGGCCTGCCGCGTAGGCTGGTCCAGGACGGTATTGTCTCGGAGGAGGTCGTCAGCCAGGCGTCGGACGATGCCCGCAACGCCAAGATGTCGCTGGTTGCCCATCTGGTGACCTCCAATCTGGCCGATGCCCGGGCGATAGCCATCGCGGCCTCCCACGAATTCGGCGTCCCGCTCCTGGACCTGGACGCCATCGACGTGGACCTGGACACCGTCAGGTCCGTCGACCAGAAACTTCTGAACAAGCACCGCGTGGTGCCGCTGATCCTGCGGGGCAAGCGCCTCTTCCTGGGGGTGGCGGACCCCACCGATCTGCAGGCCATCGACGAGATCAAGTTTCAGACGGGGCTGCGCGTCGATCCGGTGGTCGTCGAGCAGGACAAACTCGAGGAGCGCGTCGCGAAGGTGCTCGAAGCCGTCGACACCAGCATGACGGCGTTCGACGACGAAGACTTCGACGACCTGGACAATCTCGAAGTCTCCAGCGGCATCGAGGACGACCAGGACGACATCAGCCGGGACGAACTCGAAGACGCGCCCGTTGTGCGCTTCGTGAACAAGGTACTGGTGGACGCGATCAAGCGCGGGGCCTCGGACATCCACTTCGAGCCCTATGAAAAGCACTTCCGCGTGCGGACTCGGCAGGACGGCGTACTGAAGGAGATCGCCCAGCCGCCAGCCGGACTGGCCGGCAAGGTCTGCGCGCGCCTGAAGGTCATGTCGCGGCTGGACATCGCCGAGCGCCGCGTACCCCAGGACGGCCGCATGAAGATGCGCCTCTCCAAGAACCGGGCGATCGACTTCCGCGTCAACACCTGCCCGACCCTGTTCGGTGAGAAGATCGTCCTCCGTATTCTCGACCCCTCCAGCGCGAAGCTGGGCATCGACGCGCTGGGCTACGAAGAGCAGCAGAAAAAGCTGTATCTGAAGCACCTGAACAAACCCTACGGAATGATCCTGGTAACCGGCCCGACGGGCAGCGGTAAGACGGTCTCCCTGTACACGGGTCTCAATATCCTGAACACCGAGGACAGGAATATCTCCACGGCCGAGGACCCCGCGGAAATCAATCTGCCGGGCATCAACCAGGTCAACGTGAACCCGAAGGTGGGCCTGACCTTCGCCTCGGCCCTCAAGGCCTTCCTGCGCCAGGATCCGGACGTGATCATGGTCGGCGAGATCCGGGATCTGGAAACCGCCGAGATCGCCATCAAGGCGGCGCAGACGGGTCACCTGGTGCTCTCCACACTGCACACCAACGACGCGCCGAAGACGCTGACCCGGATGGTGGACATGGGCGTGAAGCCCTATGCCATTGCCTCCTCCGTCAGCCTGATCATCGCCCAGCGCCTGGCCCGCCGCCTCTGCGACAACTGCAAGGAACAGAAGGACATTCCAGACGCCGCGCTGCTGAAGGAAGGGTTCACCGAAGAAGAGGTGGCGAAAGGCGTGACCGTCTTCGGTCCCGTCGGCTGCAATCAGTGCACGGACGGTTACAAGGGCCGCCTCGGCATCTTCCAGGTCATGGAGGTCTCGGAGACCATCGGCAGGATCATCATGGACGAAGGCAACGCGATGATGATCGCCGAGCAGGCCCAGAAGGAAGGCGTCTGGGACCTGCGCCGGGCCGGCCTGCAGAAGGTCATCAACGGCCTGACGGGGCTGGAAGAGATCAACCGGGTGACCGTCGAGTAACGAGCTCGACCGCAACGTAAACACAGGAACAGTCTGGATACGGAATCATGGCTGAAGCAGCACTCAAGACCACCCCGTTCAATTGGGAAGGCACGGACCGCCGCGGGAACAAGATCAAGGGCAAGACGCTCGCCGCCAGCGAGGCGGCGGTGCGGGCGGAACTGCGCCGCCAGGGCGTCGTGCCCAGCCGCATACGCAAGCAGCAGAAGCTTTTCAGCACCGGATCGAAGATCACGACAGAAGACATCGCCATCTTCAGCCGCCAGCTGGCCACCATGCTCGCGGCAGGCATTCCGCTGGTGCAGGCCTTCGAGATCGTGGGCAACGGCCACGAGAACGAATCCATGCAGAAGCTGATCCTCGCGATCAAGGCCGACGTCGAGGGCGGCGCCTCCCTGCACGAGGCGCTGGCAAAGCACCCGCTGTACTTCGACGATCTGTTCGTCAACCTGGTGGAGGCCGGCGAGCAGGCGGGTGCGCTGGAGACGCTGCTTGACAAGATCGCCACGTACAAGGAGAAGACCGAGGCGATCAAGAAGAAGATCAAGAAGGCGCTGTTCTATCCGGCGGCCGTGGTCGCGGTGGCCGTCATCGTCACCGTGATCCTGCTGATCTTCGTCATCCCGGCCTTCGAGGACCTGTTCAAGGGCTTCGGCGCCGATTTGCCCGCCTTCACCAAGATGGTCGTCGATCTGTCCAACTTCGTCCGTGACCAGGGCTGGCTGCTGCTGCTCGGCCTGATAGCGGCGGTCTCCGCATTCCTTTACTTCAAGAAGCGATCCCGGCCGATGCAGCATTTCCTCGACCGCGTGAGTCTGAAGATCCCGGTCATCGGCCCGATCCTCAAGAAGTCGGCCATCGCCCGCTACGCCCGCACGCTTTCCACGATGTTCAGCGCCGGCGTGCCGCTGGTGGAAGCCCTCGAGTCGGTCGCCGGCGCCACCGGCAATATCGTCTACGAGGAAGGCGTGATGCGCATGCGCGACGAGGTCGCCACCGGCCAGCGCCTGCAGCAGTCCATGGAGAACACGGATCTCTTCCCGAACATGGTCATCCAGATGATCGCGGTGGGCGAGGAGTCCGGTCAGCTCGACTCCATGTCGGCGAAGGTCGCGGACTTCTACGAGGAAGACGTCGACGCCGCCGTCGACAGCATGAGCAGCCTGCTGGAGCCCATCATCATGGCCATCCTGGGCGTGCTGGTCGGCGGTCTGGTGGTCGCCATGTATCTGCCCATCTTCAAGATGGGTGCGGTGGTCTGACCGCGCCGAGTCGTTCCGCCTCCGCGCACTGACTCACTGACCGGGCCACCCGGAGCCTCCCGATGAGCCTGGTGGAACTGCTGAGCGGCATGCCCGCGCTGTGGCTGACCCTGGTCGGCCTGCTGAGCCTGCTGATCGGCAGTTTCCTGAACGTGGTCATCCTGCGGCTGCCGGTGATGATGGAGCGGGAGTGGCGTGCCCAGGCGGCCGCGATGGAGGGCCGGGAGGAGGAGTCCGGCGAGCCGTTCAACCTGGTGGTGCCCCACTCCCGCTGCCCGAAGTGCGGCGCCGCCGTCCGCGCGTGGCAGAACATGCCCGTGCTGAGCTACGTGCTGCTGCGCGGCCGCTGCGCGGCATGCTCCGCGCCCATCGGGCTGCGCTATCCCGTCGTCGAGGGCTTCACCGCACTGGCCTCGGTGCTGGTGGCCTGGCGTTTCGGCGTCACGCCGGAGGCCGTGGCCGCGCTGGTCTTCACCTGGACGCTGATCGCGCTCGCGGTGATCGACATCGACCACCAGCTGCTGCCGGACTCGCTGACACTGCCGCTGCTCTGGCTCGGCCTGCTGCTGTCGCTGTGGCACGGGACCGCCGGCGGCACGGTGCTGTTCCAGACGCCCCGGGAGGCGATCATCGGCGCGGCCGCGGGGTACCTGTCGCTGTGGTCGGTCTATCACCTGTTCCGCCTGGTGACCGGCAAGGAAGGCATGGGCTACGGCGATTTCAAGCTGCTCGCCGCGCTCGGCGCCTGGCTGGGCTGGCAGATGCTGCCGCTGATCATCCTGCTTTCCGCCGCCGTAGGCGCGGTGGTGGGCATCGCGCTCATGG
This sequence comes from uncultured Woeseiaceae bacterium, assembly GCA_964602525.1. Classification (GTDB taxonomy): domain Bacteria; phylum Pseudomonadota; class Gammaproteobacteria; order Steroidobacterales; family Woeseiaceae; genus Lentisalinibacter. The sequence continues at coordinate 1,997 of CAZRSA010000027.1, read as the reverse complement.
TGTTCACCCGCCGCGGCCGGGACGTGCCGATCCCGTTCGGCCCCTATCTGGCGGCGGCGGGGTGGATCGCGCTACTGTATGGGCGCGAGATCATCGACGCTTACCTGGGTATGTGGCAAGGCTGAGTAGACCATGACCCGACATCCGGCCGCCGACGACATCCTGCGCATCGGCCTCACCGGCGGCATCGCCAGCGGCAAGACCGCGGTCTCCGACATGTTCGCGCAGCGGGGCGTGCCGGTGATCGACACCGACCGCATCGCCCGGGAGGTGGTCGAGCCGGGCCGCCCGGCGCTGGCCGAGATCGTGGAGGAATTCGGTGAGGACGTGCTGAACCCGGACGGCACGCTGGACCGCCGGGCGCTCCGCGAGCGCGTGTTCGCCGGGGAAGGCAGCCGCCAGCGGCTGGAGGCCATCACCCATCCCCGCATCCGGGACGAGACACTGCGCCGCATGCACAACGCCGGCGGCCCCTACCAGGTCATCGTGGTCCCGCTGCTGGTGGAATCCGGCTTCGGCACGCTGGTGGACCGGGTGCTGGTGGTGGACTGCCCGCCGGAAATCCAGCGCCGGCGGCTGATGGAACGGGACGCGGAATCCGCCCGAACCGCTGAGGCCATGCTGCGCTCCCAGACCGACCGGGACACCCGGCTCGAGGCCGCCGACGACGTCATCGACAACTCGGGACCCCTGGAAGACACCCGGCGGCAGGTGCAACATCTGCACAACCGCTACCTCGCGCTCGCCCGGGAAACGGACGAAGACTGACCGTTTCCCGTTGGTGACAGGCGCGCCCGCACAAGGGCCCGTCACGACAGGAAATTTGCCCTGTCCGCGCCGGCTGACGCAGAATAGCGGAATGCCGCAAGCTGCCAGAGACCAGAGCGACAACAGCGCACCCGAATCCGCCAGGAAGCCGGTGGAGTACGAGCAGCCGCTGAGCGAGCGCATGCGGACCTTCCTGCGGCTGGAATTCCTGTACCAGCAGACGCTCTATCACTGCGAGAGCGAGTCCGACTGGGGCACCCGGGCCGCCATCTCCAGCCTGCTGGAGATCACCTCCATCCTCACCCGCGGCGACGTCCGCAGCGAGGTGATGAAGGAACTGGAGCGCCAGGTGGCGACCCTGGAGGGCTACCGCAGCCAGCCGGGAGTGGACATGGGGCGGCTGCGCACGCTGCTCGGCAACCTGGAGCAGGCCCGCGGCGAGGTGAGCCGCACCGGCCCGCACTTCCTGCAGCCGCTGAAGGAATGCGAGTTCCTGGCCTCCATCAAGCACCGCAGCGCCATCCCCGGCGGCACCTGCGAGTTCGACCTGCCGGACTACAGCCACTGGCTGCGCCAGCCCTGGGGGCAGCGCATGGAAAACCTGGAGAGCTGGCTGAGGGTGATCCGCCCGGTCTGCGACGCGGTGCTCGAGCTGATGTGGCTGATCCGCGAGAGCGCCATCCCCCAGGAGCGCCGCGCGACCGGCGGCATGTATCAGGACACGATTCCGAAGGAAAGCACCTGCCGGCTGCTGCGGGTGTCACTGCCGCCGGGCAGCCACCTGTTCCCGGAGATCAGCGGCAGCCCCCACCGCTTTACCGTGCGCTTCATGGAGTGGTCGGACATCGACTCCCGCGCGGTGCAGACGGGGGAGGACGTGGCGTTCCGCCTGAGCGTCTGCTGACCGCTTCAGCCTGATCCCCCGCCCCGCCGCAGCGCCTCCAGCACGGGCGCATCGGCCTCCAGTATGTCGTAGGCGAACAGTTCCGCCGCGCCGGCCCAGGCCAGTTCCTGGCGCTCGAGCGCCCTGACGGTGCCGCGCCAGTCGCTCACCAGACGGAAGTCCAGGGCGACGCTGCGTTCGGGGTAGTCGTGCTCCAGCGCCATGAAGGGGCTGGCGCTCACGACCTCGACGCCGATCTCCTCGGCCAGTTCGCGCCTGAGTGCCGCCAGCGGCTCCTCGCCGGGCGCGATCTTGCCGCCGGGGAACTCCCAGCGGCCGGCGCCGT
>CAZRSA010000026.1:5275-26421 GCA_964602525.1 uncultured Woeseiaceae bacterium | reverse complement strand
AGCGCCGTCAGGATGCCGGTCACCGGTATCCGCGGCAGCGTGAGCGCCGGCTTCTGCCGCGGCGCTCTCTTGCGCTTCGCCTGCTTACGCGCCATTCGCCGACCTCCGCGTTTCCACCGCCGGCAGCTCGGCCACGCTGGTCTCGAGGATGCGCCAGCACAGCGTGGAGAAGTCGATACCCGCCCGGGCGGCAGCCATGGGCACCAGGCTCTGGCCGGTCATCCCGGGCACCGTGTTGATTTCGAGCAGCTGGGGAACCCGGTCGGCACCCACCATGAAGTCCACCCGGCCCCAGCCGCTGCAGCCGAGCGCGGCGAAGGCGGCCAGCGCGAGGCAGTGCAGGTCCTGTTCCAGCGCGGGCTCGTCCGTGCCGGGGCAGTGATAGAGCGTGTCGCCGGACTCGTACTTGGCCGCGTAGTCGTAGAACAGCCGCGGCGTCTCGATGCGGATGGAGGGCAGCGCCGCGCCCTGCAGCACGGCGACGGTGTACTCGCCGCCGTCCACCCACTCCTCGACAACCACGTGGTCGTCGTACTCCGCCGCCGCCGCCCAGGCGGCTTCGAGTTCGCCGGCGCTCTCCACGCGGCACATGCCGACGCTGGAACCCTGGCCCGCCGGCTTGACGATGAACGGCAGATCCAGGGCGCCAAGCGCCTCCTCGAGCCCGGCCCGGCTGCTGACGGTGCGCCACGCCGGCGTCGCCAGGCCGGCGGCGGAGAACAGCATCTTGCTGCGCACCTTGTCCATGGCCAGCGCCGAGGCCATGACCCCGCTGCCGGTGTAGGGGATGCCGGCCCAGTCCAGCGCGCCCTGCACCGTGCCGTCCTCGCCGCCGGTGCCGTGCAGCGCGATCCAGACCCGGTCGAAACCCGCGGCGAGGAAGTCGCCGAAATCCCGCTCCGCCGGGTCCCAGCCGCTCGCGTCCACGCCGGCCTCCTGCAGCGCGGCGAGCACCGCGGCACCGCTGCGCAGCGAGACCTCGCGCTCGCTCGAGGAGCCGCCGTACAGCACGGCCACCCGGCCGAACAGGGCGGCATCGCGCACGGTCCTGACCACGTCGGTGGCGCTCATGCGGCCTCCCCCAGCATGCGGACCTCGTGGCGCAGCTGCACGCCGTGCTCGCGCTCGACGCTCGTCTGCACGAGGTCGATAAGTGCCTCGATATCGGCGGCGCTGGCACCGCCGTCGTTGATGATGAAGTTGGCGTGCTTCTCCGAGACCACGGCGCCGCCGATGCGCCGGCCCTTCAGCCCGGCCGCCTCGATCAGCCGGGCGGCGTGGTCGCCAGGCGGGTTGCGGAACACGGAGCCGCAGCTCGGCAGACCGATGGGTTGGGTGGCCTTGCGCCGTTCCACCAGCGCGTTCAGCCGCTCGATGCCCGCCTCGCTCTCCCTCTCGAAATCGAAGTGGGCGGCGATGAACCATTCGTCCGCGGGGCCGCGCACGCTGCGGTAGCCGATCTCGTAGTCGTCCGGCGTGCGCTCGCGCAGCTCGCCGGCCCGCGACAGCGTCTCGACCCGCCCGACCCGGTCCCAGGTTTCGCCGCCGAAGGCACCGGCGTTCATGGTCAGCGCCCCGCCGACGGTGCCCGGGATGCCCGAGAACCAGGCGCTGTGGCCGAGCCCCCAGCGGGCGCAGCGCCGCGCCAGCCGGGTGCAGGGCACGCCGGCCTCGGCACGTACGCCGGTCGCGCCCTCGCGCTCTAGCGCGGCGAGCAGCCCGGTGGTGGCGATCACGGCGCCGCGGATGCCGCCGTCGCGCACCAGCAGATTGCTGCCCAGCCCCACCCAGTACACCGGCGTGGCCGGATCCAGCCCGCGCAGGAAGGCGGCCAGGTCGTCCACGCTGGCCGGGCGGAAGAACAGATCCGCCGGTCCGCCCACCCGCCAGGAGGTGTGGCGTGACATCGGCTCGTCGCGGCGCAGTTCACCGGCCGGCTGCCGTGGCACCGTCCCGGCGTTCATGGCTTCACGCTCCGCAGCCGGCCCTCGGCCAGCTTCTCCGGCAGGGCGGCGGCTGCCGCGCCGATGTCGCCGGCGCCCATGGTGAGCACCACGTCGCCGTCGCGGAGTATGCCCGGCAGCACCTCGGCCAGGCGACCGAGATCCTCCAGGAAGACGGGCTCGACGGCGCCGCGGCTGCGCACCGCCCGGGCGATGGCGCGGCCGTCGGCGCCCGCGATGGGGGCCTCGCCGGCGGCATAGACCTCGAGCAGCAGCAGTGCATCCGCCCGGGACAGCACGTCGGCAAAGTCGTCCAGCAGGTCCCGGGTGCGGGTGTAGCGATGGGGCTGAAACACGAGCACCAGCCGGCGCGACGGCCAGCGCTGGCGCGCCGCCTCCAGCGTGGCCGCCACTTCGGTGGGGTGATGGCCGTAGTCGTCCACCAGCGTGATGCGGCCCGCCCGGGTCTCGATGCCGTCGTGCACCTGGAAGCGGCGCTCGATGCCCTGGAATCCCGCCAGCGCCGCCAGCACCGCGTCATCGGCAATCTCCAAGTCCTGGCCGATGGCGATCGCGGCCAGCGCGTTGCGCACGTTGTGCGTGCCGGGCAGCGACAGCCGCACGTCCAGGTCCGGCGCATCGCCGGGACGGCTGACCCGGAAGCGGCTGCCGGATTCGTCGAAGCGGATCTCGGTGGCACGCACGTCGGCATCCTCCGCCGTGCCGTAGGTGATGGCCGCGCGGCCGATCTCGGGCAGGATGCCGCGCACCTCCTCGTCGTCCACGCACACGACGGCCACGCCGTAGAACGGCAGGTTGTGCAGGAAGGCGATGAAGCTCTGGCGCAGCCGCCGCAGGTCGCCCTCGTAGGTCTCCATGTGGTCGGCGTCGATGTTCGTGACCACGGCCATCATCGGCTGCAGGTGCAGGAACGAGGCGTCGCTCTCGTCGGCCTCCGCCACCAGGTAGTCGCCGGCGCCCAGCCGGGCGTTGGCGTCCGCGCTCTTCAGGCGGCCGCCGATGACGAAGGTGGGATCGAGGCCCGCCTCGGCGAGCACGCTGGCGACGAGGCTCGTGGTGGTGGTCTTGCCGTGAGTGCCGGCCACCGCGATCGAGCGGCGGCTGAAACGCATCAGCTCGCCCAGCATCTCGGCGCGCTGCACCACCGGGCAGCGCCGCTGCTGGGCCGCGAGCACCTCCGGGTTGTCCGGCGTCACGGCGCTGGAGATCACCACCACGTCCGCGCCGTCCACATTGACCGGATCGTGGCCGATGCGCACGTCCGCCCCGAGGCGCTCCAGCCGGCGGGTGACGGCATTCGCGCGCAGGTCGGACCCGCGTACGTCATAGCCCTGGTTCAGCAGCACCTCGGCGATGCCGCTCATGCCGGTGCCGCCGATGCCCACGAAGTGGATGAGATGGACCCTGCGCATGCGGTCGATCACGGCGCACCTCCCGCCGCCTCGAGGCAGATGTCGGTGATGGCCGCCAGCGCTTCCGGCGCCGCCGCGGCACGGGCCCGCTCGGCGCGGACCAGCAGCGCCTCCCGGTCGGTGCCCAGCTCCTCGATGGCACCGGCGAGACGCTCCGGCGTCAGGTCGCGCTCCTGCAAGATCAGCGCCGCGCCGGCTTCGGTCAGCACGGCGGCATTGGCGGTCTGGTGGTCGTCCACCGCCGCCGGGAAGGGGATGAACACGGCCGGCAGTCCCGCCAGCGCCACTTCGGAGACGGTCAGCGCGCCCGCCCGGCACACCACCAGATCCGCCCAGGCGTAGGCGGCCGCCATGTCCTCGATGAAGGGCGCGATCTCGGCCTCGACGCCCGCCAGCCGGTAGGTCTCCCGGGCGGTCTCCAGGGTCCGCTCCCCGGCCTGGTGGCGCACTTCCGGCCGGCGCTCCGGCGGCAGGGCGGCGACGGCGAAAGGCAGCAGCCGGTTCAGCGCCAAGGCGCCCTGGCTGCCCCCCAGCACCAGCAGCCGCAGCGGGCCGGCGCGGCCGCGCAGCCGTTCGGCGGGCGGCGGCAGCGCGGCGATCTCGCGGCGCACCGGGTTGCCTACCGTCTGCGCAGGAATACGGCTGGAAAAGCTGCCCGGGAAGGCTTGCAGCACAACCCGGGCTAAGCCAGCCAGAAGTCGATTCGTCAGTCCTGGGACCGCGTTCTGTTCGTGGACGATCAGCGGGCGGCGCGTCAGCCATGCGGCAACGCCGCCGGGTCCGCTGACAAAGCCGCCCATGCCGAGCACGGCGGCGGGCCGCCGCCGCGCCATCACCACGAGCGACTGGACCAGCGCGACGGCGAGACGGAACGGCGCCAGCAGGCGGGTTACCACGCCCTTGCCGCGCAGCCCCGAGATGCCGATCCACTCGATCTCGATGCCGGCGGCGGGCACCACCCGCGCCTCCAGCCCGCGGCGGGTGCCGAGCCAGACCACGTCGCGGGCGCACTCGCGCAGGGCGTCCGCCACCGCCAGCGCCGGATACACGTGGCCGCCCGTGCCGCCCGCCATGATGAGGATGGGCCGCTGGCTCATGTCGCCGCCCTCTTCCGCCGCCGGCCGCGGCCGGTGCTGACCGGCGCGGCCGTGAGTTCGTGGCAGGCCCTGAGCACGAAGCCGATGCCGGCCAGCGTCACGATGAGGCTGCTGCGCCCATAGCTCACCAGCGGCAGCGGCAGCCCCTTGGTAGGCAGCAGACCCATGTTCACGCCGATGTTGATGAACGCCTGCAGGCCCAGCCAGATGCCGAAGCCGAACACCGCGTACGCCTGGAACCAGTGACCGGCCTCTGACAGCTTTCGGGCGAGGCCGAGGATGCGCCACACCAGCGCCAGGAACAGCCCGATCAGCACAAGCGCGCCCAGCAGGCCGAACTCCTCGGCGAAGACCGCGAAGACGAAGTCCGTGTGCGCCTCGGGCAGGTAGAACATCTTCTGCACGCTCGCGCCGAGCCCCACGCCGAACCACTCGCCCCGGCCGATGGCGATCAGGGACTGGGTGAGCTGGAAGCCGCTGTCCCAGGGATCCTCCCAGGGATTCAGGAAAGCGGTCAGCCGGCGCATGCGGTAGGGCGAGGTCACCGCCAGGGTGGCCAGGGCGGCGACTGCCACCCCGAAGAACGCCAGGAAATCGCGGATGCGGGCGCCGCCGATGAACAGCATCGCCAGCGCCGTGGCCACCAGCACGGTGGCGGCGCCGAAATCCGGCTCGGCCAGCAGTAGCACCGCGGCCAGGGTGATCACCACCATCGGCTTCAGGAAACCGACGAAGCGTGTGCTCAGGTCCTGGCCGCGGCGCACGATGTAACCGGCCAGATACAGGATCACCGCCAGGCGCGCGGGCTCGGAGACCTGGATGGTGATACTGCCGATGCGCAGCCAGCGGGTGGACCCGTTCACCGCATGACCGACGCCCGGTATCAGCACCACCGCCAGCAGAGCCAGCGCCAGCAGCACCAGCAGGAACCCGCTGCGCTGCCAGAAGGTGGTCGGTACGCAGAGCATGAACACGGCGCCGCCCAGCCCCACCCCGATGGCGAGGAGCTGACGCCAGACGAAGGCGAAGCTGCCCGTCTGCCCGCCGTCGGCCACCGCGATGGAGGCCGAGGCGAGCACGACCAGCCCGCCCAGGAGCAGCGTGGAGGTGAGCGCCACCAGCACCGGGTCCAGCGCGGGCTGGGGCACCAGGCGCACCGGGAACGGCAGGGCGAGGGAGCGGGCAGCGTTCATGATCCGAGCCCCTCCACCGCGGCGCGGAACGCATCGCCCCGCGCGCGGTAATCCCTGAACATGTCCTGGCTTGCGCAGGCCGGCGCCAGCACCACGGTGTCGCCGCGCTCGGCCAGTGCCGCCGCCCGGGCCACTGCACCCTCCATGTCCGCCGCGGTCTCCACCGGGCCCACCGGCGCCAGCGCCTCGGCGAGCCGCGGCGCGTCCCGCCCGATCAGGACGGCGCCGCGCAGCCGCCCGCGCAGCGCCTCGGCCAGCTCGTCGAAGCTCGCCCCCTTGGAATCGCCGCCCGCAATCAGCACCACGGGCGTCTCGATGCCCCGTACCGCGGCCACCGCCGCGCCGACGTTGGTACCCTTGGAGTCGTTGATCCAGGTGACCCCGCCACGTTCGGCGATGAACTCGCTGCGATGGGGCAGGCCGCGGAACTCGATGGCCGCGTCCACCATCGCGTCCATGTCGAGCCCGAGACCCTCGCCGACCGCCAGCGCGGCGAGCGTGTTCAGCCAGTTGTGCCGCCCGCAAAGGTGCAGCGCACCGGCGGGCAGCAGCTCCTCGTCGCCGCGCATGAGCCACCACTCGCCGGCCGCCTCGCGCAGACCGTACTGGCCGGCGCCGGTTTCGTCCTCGCCGAAGCTGATGCGCGGTTCCGGCAGGGCTGCGCCCCGGGGCGGCACTTCCGCCCGGTTCACCACCGCGATGTCGGCGTGACGGTAGATGCGGTATTTCGCGCGGGCGTAGGCCTCCATGGAGCCGTGCCAGTCCAGGTGGTCGGCGCTCAGATTCAGCACCGTGGCCACCCGCGCCGGCAGCCGCGCGGTACGCTGCAGCTGGAAGCTGGAGAGCTCGAGCACGTAGTAGTCGGGACGGGGCTCCTCCAGCAGGTCCAGCGCCGGCGTGCCAAGATTGCCGCCGGCCAGCGCCCTGACGCCGGCGCCTTCGCACAGCGCGGCCAGCAGGGATACCACCGTGCTCTTGCCGTTGGAGCCGGTGACCGCAGCGATGGGGGCGCGGGCCTCCTGCACGAACAGATCGATGTCCGAGAGTACCGGCAGGCCCCGCTCGCGGGCGGCCTGCAGCAGCGGCTCGGAGTCCCTGATGCCGGGCGAAACCACCAGGCGGTCCACGCCGTCCAGCAGCGCCGTATCGAAAGAGCCCGTGTGGACCTCGGCACCGGGCAGCGCCGAGCGCAGCGCATCGACGCCCTCCGGCGCCGGCCGGCTGTCGGCGAAGCTCGCGCTGAGACCGCGGCGCGCCAGCCAGCGCGCCACCGACTGGCCGGTGACGCCCGCGCCGAGCACCAGGGTAGTCACGGCGTTACCGCGGCCGCCCGCCTCGTTCGCCGCGTAGAGCGGTTTCTTGTCGGCGTAGCCCATCACCGGATCTTCAGACTCGAAAGGCCGATCAGGACCAGCACCACGGTGATGATCCAGAAGCGGACGATGACTTTCGGCTCCGCCCATCCCTTCAGCTCGAAGTGATGATGCAGCGGCGCCATGCGGAAAATGCGCCGGCCCGTGAGCTTGTAGGAGACCACCTGCATCATGACCGAGACGGTCTCGACCACGAACACGCCGCCCATCACCGCCAGGATCAGCTCCTGGCGGGTGACCACGGCCACGACGCCGAGCGCGGCGCCGAGCGCCAGCGCACCGATGTCCCCCATGAAGACCTGGGCCGGATAGGTGTTGAACCAGAGGAAACCGAGGCCCGCGCCGCACAGCGCGGCGCAGAACACCAGTATTTCGCCGGTGCCGGCGACGTAGGGGATGCCCAGGTATTCCGAGAAGTTCACGTTGCCGGTCACGTAGGCGAAGACCCCCAGGGCGCCGCCCACCAGCACCGAGGGCATGATGGCGAGACCGTCCAGACCGTCGGTGAGGTTCACGGCATTGCTGAAGCCGACGATGTAGAAGTAGGTGACCACCATCTGCGCCGCACCCAGCGGGATCGCCACGTCCTTCAGGAACGGGATGAGCAGCGAGGTCTCCACCGGGTCGATCGCGGTCACGTAGAGGAACACCGCGGCCGCGGCCGCGAACACCGACTGCCACAGCAGCTTGAAGCGGGGCGCGAGGCCAATGGGGTCCTTCAGGATCAGCTTCCTGTAGTCGTCCACGAAGCCGATACCGCCGAAGGCGAGCGTGACCAGCAGCACCACCCACACGAACCGGTTGCTGAGATCCGCCCACAACAGCGTGCTGACGGCGATGGCGATCAGGATCAGCGCGCCGCCCATGGTGGGCGTGCCCGCCTTCAGCAGGTGGGTGGCCGGGCCGTCGTCGCGCACCGTCTGGCCGATCTGGCGCAGCGACAGCCGCGCGATCATGTAGGGCCCCACGATGAAGCAGATCACGAGCGCCGTCAGCGCCCCCAGGATGGCCCGCATCGTCAGGTAGCTGAAGACGTTGAAGCCGGACTCGAAGCGGACCAGGTATTCGGTGAGCCAGAGCAGCATCTCAGCCCTCCCCGTCCGCGTCCGCATCGGCATCGGCAGCGGCATCGGCGAGAGCCTCGACGATGCGCTCCATGCGCATGCCCCGCGAGCCCTTGACCAGCACGTTCACGCCGGGCGCGAGTTCGCCGCGCAGCGCGGCGATCAGCTCGCCGCCGCTCTCGAACCAGCGCGCACCGCCGCCGAAGCCCTCGGCGACGTGGCGGGCCAGATCGCCGAGGCAGTAGACACGCTCGATGCCGGCGCTGCGCAGGTCTTCGCCCGCCGCCGCATGGATGGCCGCCGCCTCCGCGCCCAGCTCCAGCATGTCGCCCACCACGGCCCAGGCGGCGCCATCGCCCGCCGCGACCGCGCGGGCGCCCGCCGCCAGCGAGGCGGGATTGGCGTTGTAGGTGTCGTCCCAGATCACCGCGCCGCCGGCCGTCGGGCGACGGGTCATCCGTCCACTCACGTGTCGGGCCGTACCCAGGCGCTCCGCCGCCCGGCGGAACGGGACGCCGGCGGCAGTGGCGGCCGCCACGGCACAGCAGGCATTCATGACGTTGTGCTCGCCGGGCAGCGGCAGCTCGACGGCCACCGCCTCGTCGGGTCCGGTAAGCAGGAAGTGGCTGCCGGCGGCCGTCGCCCGTATGTCGCGGGCGCTGAAGTCGGCGGCGTTGCGCAGGCCGAAGGTCACCACCCGCGCCGGGCCCGCCATGGATTCCCACAGGCCGCACCAGGGATCGTCGGCATTGATGACGGCCGTACCCTCCGGGCCCAGCGCCTGGAACAGCTCGCCCTTGGTGCGGGCCACGCCCTCGATGCTGCCGAGCCCCTCCAGGTGGGCCGCCCCCGCATTGGTGACCACGCCGATCTCGGGTCGCGCCAGTCCGGCGAGCCAGGCGATGTCGCCCGGCCGGCTGCAACCCATCTCGAAGATGCCGTACTCGTGATCGGGTTCGAGTTCGAGCAGCATCAGCGGCAGGCCGATCTCGTTGTTCAGGTTGCCCCGGGTGGCGAGCGCCGTCTCGCCCAGGCAGGCGGCGATGAGCTGCTTTACCGTGGTCTTGCCGTTGCTGCCGGTGATGCCGATGACGGTGGCGCCGTGCCGGCTGCGCCAATCGGCGCCCAGCCGTCCGAGCGCGTCGCGGGCGTCGGCCACCCGCACCTGGGGCAGTGCGGTCTCGGCGAGCCGGGTCACCACGGCACCGGCCGCGCCACGTTCGGCCGCCGCCGGTACGTAATCGTTACCGTCGAAGTTCGGGCCGGTGAGCGCGAAGAAGAGCTCGCCCTCGCCCAGGCTGCGGGTATCGGTGCTCACGCCCGCCCACGGGCGGTTCTCGCCGTGGAGTTCGCCGCCCACGATCTCCGCCGTCTCGCGCAGGGTACCGGCGCTCATGCAGACCTCCCGGCCAGCGCGCTGCGGACCTCCGCCGCGTCGCTGAGGGGAAGTGCCCCGGAGGCGGTGAGCTGCAAACGCTCGTGGCCCCGCCCGGCGATCAGCACGCAGTCCGCGGGCCCGGCCTCGCGCACGGCCGCCGCGATCGCCTCCCGGCGGTCGACGATCACGCGGAAGGCGGGTTCCGCCGCGGTATCACCGGTTGCCCCGGTCGGCGCGCCGGCCATGACGTCGGCGATGATCGCCTCCGGCTCCTCGCCGCGCGGGTTGTCGCTGGTCACCACCACCCGGTCCGCCGCAGCAGCCGCCCGCGCCATCAGCGGGCGCTTGCCCGGGTCCCGCTCGCCGCCGCAACCGAACACGCACCACAGCTCGCCCCGGCAGTGGGGCCGCAGCGCGGCGATCACGGCACCGAGCGCCCCCGGCGTGTGAGCGAAGTCGACCACCACCAGAGGGCGACCCTCGCCCACCACCTGCAGCCGGCCCGGCGGCGGTTCGACGGCGGCCAGCGCCGCCGCGGCGGTGTCCGCCGGGATCCCGCTCTCGAGCAGGAGGCCGAGCACCACCGCAAGGTTCTCGACGTTGAAATCGCCCCGCAGCTGCGAGCGTACCGTGCCGCCGCCGAAGGGCGAGGTGAAGTTGAACCGGATGCCGTCGCCGCCGAGCACCACTTCGCCCACGGTGAGCCGGCGGCGCGCGAAGGAAGCCTCGCCGCGAGTCACGGCCAGCGCCGAGTCGCCGTAGCGGCGGCAGAGCCCGGCACCGAAGTCGTCGTCCGCGTTGATCACCCGCCGCTCGAGACCCGGTGCGGCCAGCAGCTTCGCCTTTGCCTCGCCGTAGGCTTCCATGCTGCCGTGATAGTCCAAGTGGTCGCGGCTCAGGTTGGTGAACGCAGCGGCCGCCAGGCGCACACCGTCGATGCGTCCCTGGTCGAGCGCATGGGAGGAGACCTCGATGCCCGCGTGCCGGGCGCCCAGATCGGCGAAGGCGGCGAGGTGCCGATGCACTTCGATCACGTCCGGCGTGGTCAGCGCCGCGGTCTGCAGTGCATCCGGCATGCCGGCACCGAGGGTGCCCAGGTAGGCGCAGGGCCGTTCCAGGCGGTTCAGCGCATCGGCGAGCAGCCAGGTGACGGTGGTCTTGCCGTTGGTCCCGGTCACGCCGCAGACGCCCAGCCGGGCCGAGGGCTGGCCGAACCAGCGGTCGGCGATGGTGCCGAGCCGGCCGCGCAGGCCGGGCACCGGGATGGCGGGCACGGCCAGCCCCGACGGGGGCGAGAGGTCTCCGGCCGGTTCCCAGACCACGGCGCCGGCGCCCGCATCGAGAGCCTGCTGCAGGTGCTCGAGGCCGTGGCCCGACGTGCCCTGGAGGGCGAAGAACACCGAGCCCGGCGCCACCCGGCGGCTGTCCAGCGTGATGTCGGCCACCGGCAGGGAGGGCACCGGCTGCCCTGCCGCCACGCCGGCCAGCAACGCATCCAGCGTTGCGCCGATATGCGGCGTCCCGGACCCGCTCATGACCCCTGCCGCCGCACTCATGGCCTCGCCGCCTGCATGGCCTGCACGACCTCGCCGGGCTCGCGCACCGGCAGGTCGTCCGGCGGCACGGCCAGCAAGCGCAGGGCTTCGGAAGTGACCCGGGCGAACACCGGGGCGGAGACCTGGCCGCCGTAGTAGTCGTCGCCGCCGGGCTCGTCGATCACGACCACCACCGCCAGGCGCGGGTCGCTGGCCGGAGCCAGGCCGGCGAAGATGGCGAGGTAGCGGTCCTCGGAATAGCCGCCGGCAGCGAACTTCCGGGCAGTGCCGGTCTTGCCGGCGATGCGGTAACCGGCGACGTCCGCCCGCGTGCCGGTGCCGCCGGGCAGCACCACCTCTTCCATCATGCCGAGCACCTGCCGCGCGGTGGACTCGCCGATGACCCGGGTGGCAGGTGGCGGCTCGTCCAGCGCCAGCAGCGAGACCGGCCGCATCAGGCCGCCGCTGCCGATCACCGCGTACGCCCGCGCGAGCTGCAGCGGCGTGACGGACAGCCCGTAGCCATAGGCCAGCGTCGCCTGGCTGATCGGCCGCCAGTGGCTGTAATGGCTGAGCAGCCCCGCGGATTCGCCGGGGAAGCCGCAGGAGGTGAGGCTGCCGATGCCGAAACCGGCCAGCGTCTGCCAGAGCTGCTCCGGCTCCAGCGCCATGGCGATCTTGGTGATGCCCACGTTGCTGGAGCGGGCCAGCACCGTCGTGAGATCGATGGCGCCCAGACTCTCGGTGTCCTCGATGCGCTTGACACCCACTTCGACCCAGCCCGGGCCGGTGTCCACGATGCTGCCGGGGCGGAAGCGGTCGCTCTCCAGCGCTGCCGCCATCACCAGCGGCTTCACGCTGGAGCCCGGCTCCAGGATGTCGGTGACCGCCCGGTTGCGATATCGCTCCACCGCCAGCTGGGAGCGGTCGTTCGGGTTGTAGGCGGGCTGGTTCACCATGGCCAGCACCTCGCCGGTGTTCACGTCCAGCACCACGATGGAGCCGGAGGCGGCGCGGTGGCGGCTGACGGCGGCCTTCAGCTCCCGGTACGCCAGGTACTGGATGGTGAGATCGATGCTGGCCGCGAGCGTACGCCCGTGCTGGGGCGGGCGGATGCTCTCCACGTCCTCGATGGAGCGCCCGCGGTTGTCCTTCAGCACCCGCTTCGCCCCGGACTCGCCGGCGAGCCAGTGGTTGAAGGCGAGCTCCAGCCCCTCCTGGCCTGCATCGTCGATGTCCGTGAAACCGAGCAGGTGGCCGGTGACCTCGCCGGCGGGATAGAAGCGGCGGTACTCGCGCAGCACGTTGACGCCGGGCAGTTCCAGCGCCTGCACCCGGTCGGCCAGATCCGGCGCGAGGTGACGGCGGAGATAGACGAACTCCCGGTTCATGCTGCGGGTGAGACGGCGCATCAGCTGCTCGGCGTCCAGGTCCAGCAGCCGGGCGAGGCGCGGCAACTCCTCGGCGGCCGGGGCGAGCTGCCCCGGGTTGGCCCAGATGCTGTCCACCGGCGTGGAGACCGCCAGCGGCTCGCCGTTGCGGTCGGTGATGGCGCCGCGGTGGGCGGAGATCTTGGCCGTACGGAGGTGGCGGGCGTCGGCCTCGCGGGCCAGGAAGTCGTTGCTGAGCACCTGCAGGTCCACGGCGCGGGCCACCAGCGCCGCCGCCGTCAGTGCGAAGAATCCCAGCACGAGCGCGCTGCGGTTCCTGAACCGCCGCACCGCCTGCTCCTTCTTCTTCGCTCCCTTCTTCATTCCGGCTTCACGATGTAGATGTCGCTGGTCTGGGGACGCTCCAGCGCCAGGTCGCGGCGCGCGATGCGCTCCACCCGGGCGTGGGTGGCATAGGCGCTCTGTTCGATCTGCAGCCGGCCCCACTCGATGTTCAGCGCGTCCCGCTCGCCGCTGAGTTCCTGCAGCTCCACAAACAGTTCCCGGGACTCCTGCCGCGTGTGGATGATCGCCATGGCCGAGGCGACGCACGCGAGCGCCAGCACCAGCGTGAGGCCGAGCGGCACCGTGGCCGGCAACGGCTTGTTCTGCTGCCGGCTCATGCCACCTTCTCCGCCACCCGCAGCCGAGCGCTGCGTGCCCGGGGGTTCGCCTGCGCCTCGGCGGCCGAGGGCGTCACCGGCTTGCCCACAAGCCGGAGCCAGGCGCGTGCCGTGACAGGCACCTCGGGCAGACCCCGGTAGCGCGGATCGTCCAGCGAGGCCTCGCGCATGAAGCGTTTCACGATGCGGTCCTCCAGCGAGTGGAAACTGATCACGGCGAGCCGGCCGCCGGGAGCGAGCACCTCGCGCACCTGGGCCAGCGCCTCGGTGACGGACTCGAGCTCCCGATTGAGATGGATGCGGACCGCCTGGAAGGTCTTCGTCGCCGGATGCCGTTCCCCGGCTCGGCGGCTTCCCAGCACGGATTCGACGATCCCGGCGAGCTGGCCGGTACTGACCAGCGGGGCGGATCCGCGCGCGCGGACGAGGGCACGGGCGATGCGTGCCGCCTGCCTTTCCTCGCCGTAGGTTTTCAACACCTCTCGCAACTCGCGCTCCGATACCCGGTTCAGCCAGTCGCCTGCGCTCGGGCCTTCCTGCCTGTCCATCCGCATGTCCAGCGGGCCGTCCTGTCTGAAGCTGAAACCGCGTTCCGCGTCGTCCAGCTGTGGCGAGGAAACCCCCAGGTCGAAGAGAATCCCGTCGGTCCTGCCGCCGAAGCCGTGCCTGACCGCGATTGCCCGGAGACCCGAGAAATTCCCCCGTTCGATACGAAACCGTCCGTCTTCCGAAAACCGCTCCCGGCCGGCGGCGACCGCCTCCTCGTCCCGGTCCATCGCCAGCAGACTGCCGGCGGGACCCAGCCTTTCCAGAATCGCCGCGCTGTGACCGCCCCGGCCGAAGGTCGCGTCGATGTAACGACCGTCGGGCCGTACCGCCAGACCCTCCAGCACCTCGGCCAGAAGGACCGGGATATGCTCAGTCACTCGGCGCCAACCACCTTGTTCTTATAAGGTGAGCGACTCGAGTTCCGCCGACAGCGGCAGCTCGTCGCCCTCCTCGTCTGTCAACCACGAGTCGCGCCGCTCGTTCCAGCGCTCCTCGTCCCATAACTCGAACTTGTTGCCCTGCCCGATCAGCAGCGTGTGCTTGTCCAGTCCGGCGAACTCACGCAGCTCCCTGGGGAGTAGAATGCGGCCGTGACCATCGAGTTCGAGCTCCGTCGCGTAGCCCACCATGAGGCGCTGGAGCCGACGGGCCTTCCGGTCGAAAGCCGGCAACCGGACCAGCTTGCGCTCGATCTCTTCCCAGTCCGGCAGCGGATAGATAAGGAGGCAGAAATCCCGGTCCACCGTCGCCACGACGTGCCCGTCGCAACGCGCCGCCAGCCGCTCGCGGTAGCGTGTCGGTATCGCCATGCGCCCCTTGGCGTCCAGCGTGACTTTGGTGGCACCTCTAAACATGCGTGGCGGGACCCCTGTAACCCCAACTTCTCCCACTTTTCACCACTTTTCGACACTATAGGGACCGGCCCTATGGGCGTCAATATCCGTGCGCGGAATATCGCTTGTGGTACAGGGACTTAGCGGGTAGGCGACCTATCCCGGCGGCGCCAGGGCCGGGCATATAGAGACGAAAATCAGTAGCTTAAATACGCCTTCTCGGGGCAGGCTCAATCCGTTGTCGCCGATCGGCGACAGGGTCCCGGGCTGACGGGCGTGCGCCGCCGGTTGCGCAAACCGGCGCCGGGCCGGGCCGGGACCGGTCCCCACCGGGACGCTTGAACAAGGAAAGGAGCCGGCCGGTAAGCCGGGTTCTGTCGAGGGCAATCATTCATCTGGGGCAGCCGTCACCGGCTGCCTCTAGCGACCTACCCGGGAGTCCGTTCGGGACCGACGGTGCGGCTTGCGCCGCGCACTCCCCTATTTGGTCTTGCTCCGGACGGGGTTTACCGTGCCGCGGCGTGTTACCACCCGCGCGGTGCGCTCTTACCGCACCATTTCACCCTTGCCGGCGCCTCGCGGCGCTTGGGCGGTTTGCTTTCTGTTGCACTTTCCGTGGGCTCGCGCCCCCCAGGCGTTACCTGGCGTCCTGTCCGAAGGAGCCCGGACTTTCCTCCCCTTGCGGGGCGATTGCCTGGCCGGCTCCACCCATCAAATTAGGGTAAGCGGGGCGGGGAATCAAGCGCCTCGGCCCGGTGCGATCAGTCTTCGGCCTCAAGCTCCAGGGCCCGGCGGTAGAGCCGGTTGCGCGGCGCTCCGGTCAGCCGGGCGGCGAGCTTCGCCGCGCTTTTCACCGGCAGCTCCTCGAGCAGCGTGCGCAGCACCCGCTCGGCCTCCGCATCGCCGTCCGCTTCGCCGGCCGGTGACGCGCCGCCGACGCAGACGACGAACTCGCCCCGGGCCGTCATGGTGCCGTCCCGCCAGGCGCCGAGCAGCACGCCGGCAGTGCCCCGGTAGAAGGTCTCATGCGCTTTCGTGATCTCGCGGCCGACCACCACGGGCCGGTCCGGCCCCAGCACATCGGCCAGGTCCGCCAGCAGATCCCCGCAGCGATGCACGGACTCGTAGAAGACCAGCGTGCGCGGCTCCGTCCGCACGGCCTCCAGCGACCGGCGGCGGGCGTCCCGGCGCGCCGGCGGGAAGCCGGCGAAGACGAAACTATAAGTGGGCAGGCCCGCGGCGCTGAGTGCGGCGATGGCGGCGCAGGGCCCGGGCACGGGCGAGACGGTGAGCCCGGCCGCACTGGCCGCCCGCACCAGGCGGTAACCGGGGTCGCTTACCAGCGGTGTCCCGGCATCGCTGACCAGGGCCATGGACTCACCGGCGCGGAGCCGCTCGACAAGGTCCGGCACGGCCCGTTCCTCGTTGTGGTCGTGCAGCGCAAAAAGCCGCTTTCTGATGCCGAAATGCGTTAGCAATCGCCGGGTGTGCCGGGTATCCTCCGCTGCGATCAGGTCGACCGTGCCGAGCGTATCCCGCGCCCGCACCGACAGGTCGTCCAGATTGCCGATGGGTGTGGCGACGACGTACAGTACTCCGGCGGCGTCCGGTGCCGGTGCGCTATCTCCAGCGGCTCTGGCCATCTCGGGATCTTTCATGAGGAATCATCGCATCGTGCACGGCAATCACACGCGAGGGCAAGTCGCCCCCGGCATCTTCGCGCTCCTGCTCGTCGCGCTTCTCGCCGCGGGCTGCCAGACCACGCCCGGCGGGGCGGGCTATACCCAGGCCGAGGCCCGGGCCGACTCGCTGGCGACGGCCGGTCGGCACCAGGACGCAGCCCGGATCTACATCGCCCTGGCCGGCGATGCGGCCGGCGACGAACGCACCCGGCTCACCCTGCTCGCCGTGGAGGCATGGCTGCGCGCCGGCGACGTCACGCGGGCGCGAACGGCCTTCGCGAGCACCCGGCGGCCGACCGATCCCGACCTGGCCACGACCTGGGCGTTGGCGGCGGCACGGCTCGACCTCGCGGCCGGCGATGCGCCCGGCGCGCTGGAGCGGCTGGCATCCCTCGACGACCTGAACCTGCGCGTGGAGCAGCGCCTGCGCCGGGACGCGCTGCGCGGCGCGGCGCTGTTCGACACCGGCCGCACCCGGCAGGCACTGGAGCTGCTGGTACGCCGGGAGCTGTGGCTGGACGATGCCGACGCGGTCCGCATGAATCACGAGATCATCTGGGCGGGACTCATCGGCACCCCGCCCGAGCAGCTCGAGGCGGCACTGGAAGAAGCGTCCGACCCCACCATCCGCGGCTGGCTCGAACTTGGGCTTACCGGCAGCGCCGCGGCCGCGGACCCCCTCGCCTTCCGCCGGGGTGTCGTCGACTGGCGCCGGTCCTATCCGGGGCATCCCGCGCTGGCCGACCTCGTACCCTCGCTGCTGGACGTCGACATCGCGACTGCCGCCTATCCGCGCCAGATCGGTGTGCTGCTGCCGCTGTCGGGCCGCGGCGGCCGTGCCGGGGAGGCCATTCGCGACGGCATCCTCGGCGCCTGGTACGACGATTTCCGCGACGGCGGCAAACCGCTCATCCGTTTCTACGACGTCGCCGCGGACGGCAACGTGTACAGCTACCGCCGGGCCGTGGAGGAAGGTGCCGAATTCGTCATCGGCCCCCTGCTGAAACCCTCGGTGATGGACCTCGCCACCGGCGCCGACATCACGGTGCCCACCCTGGCGCTGAACGCGCTGCCCGCGGAAATGCAGGCACCGGCCGGCCTGTACCAGTTCGCGCTCGCGCCGGAAGACGAGGCCGCCCAGGTCGCCCGGCGGGCGATTATCGACGACCAGCCCAGGGGCGTGGCCCTCGTCCCGGCGTCCGACTGGGGCGAGCGGGTGCTCGGCGCCTTTGCAGGGTCGCTGGACGAGGCCGGCGGCCGGCTGCTCGACTACCGGCGCTACCAGCCCGGCGCGGCCGACTTCTCCGACACCATCGAGGACCTGCTGTTGCTCGACGAGAGCATCCAGCGCTATCGGCGGCTGCGCAGCGTGGTCGGCGAGTCGATACAGTTCGAGCCGCGCCGCCGCGGCGACATCGATTTCATCTTCCTGGCCGCGGACGGCACCACGGCCCGGCTGCTGCGCCCGCAGCTGCGCTTCCACTATGCAGGTAATCTGCCCGTCTATGCCACGTCGGCCATCAACGAGCGCGACGGCCGCAGCAACAGCGACCTGAATGGCGTTCTGTTCCCCGAGGTACCCTGGATCGTCTCCGAGCGTTCCGAGATCGAGCGCCTACGCAGCACCTATGCCGAGCTGTGGCGCGGCTCCTCTCGCCTGTCGCGCCTGCATGCCATGGGCTACGATGCCTACGGGCTGGTCGGCGCCCTGCGACAGGAAGCCGGGGGCCTGGAGGAACCGCTGCAGGGCATGACCGGTGAACTCACGGTGGATGTCCGCGGCGTCGTGCATCGGCGCCTGCCGTTCGCCACCTTCGAGCGGGGCGAGATCGTCGCCGTGGCGGAGCCGGTGCCGGACATCGGCGACGAGGCGGAGCTGCCGCCGGACATCGACATCCTCCTGCAGAACCCCGTCGGGGAGGACCGGCCGGCACCGTGGGGCGCACCGGCAGACAGCGATTAGGCGACGGCGCCGAGGCCTTGGCCCGGCGTCACCTGGAGGACGCCGGGCTCGAGTGCCTGGCGACGAATTACCGCTGCCGGCTGGGTGAACTCGACCTGGTCATGCGCGCGGGCAGCACGCTGGTGGTGGTGGAGGTGCGCTACCGCGGGCCGGGCGCACGCTACAGCGCCCGGGATTCCGTCTCGCCGACCAAGCAACGGCGCATCGTGCGCGCCGCCGAGCAGTTCCTGTGCCGGCATCCTCACTACGGGGAGATGGCATTCCGCTTCGACGTCGTCTGCATCGACGTGAGCGCGGACCGCCGGCCACGGTTACAATGGCTCGCGGACGCATTCCGACCCTGGTGAGAACCCATGGACCCCGAGAGTATCGTCAGAGACCATTTCGCCGAGAGCATCGCCGTCAAGCAGACGGCTCTGGAGAGTCTCACTCCGCCCGTCGCGGCGGGCGGGGCGCTGCTCACACGCTGCCTGCTGGAGGACGGCAAGATACTCGCCTGCGGCAACGGCGGATCGGCGGGCGACGCCCAGCATTTCTCCTCCGAGCTGCTGAACCGGTTCGAGATGGAGCGGCCCGGTCTGCCCGGCCTGGCGCTCACCACGGATTCCTCCACGCTCACCTCGATCTCCAACGATTACGCCTACGAGGAGATCTTCGCCAAACAGGTACGCGCCCTCGGCCGGCCGGGCGACGTGCTGCTGGCCATATCCACGTCGGGAAACTCGGAGAACGTCTGCCGCGCCATAACGGCGGCCCGCGAGCGCAACATGCCGGTACTGGCGCTTACCGGCCGGGACGGCGGCCGCATGGCCTCGATGCTGGGTGCGGACGACCTGGAGATCCGGGTACCGGCAGAGAGGACCGCGCGGATCCAGGAGGTGCACCTCGTGGTGATCCACTGCCTGTGCGACCTTATCGACCGCACACTGCTGGGCAGCGAATAGCGCCCGTTAACGCTACTTGACCACCTTCAGGTGGGTCGGCCGGCCGCCGGCCGCCTGATCGCCGTCATCCTCGCCGCTGCCGGGCCCGTCCGGCGGCTCAGGGCCGTCGTCGTTCTGGGAGAAGATCATGCCCTGGCCCGTCTCGCGGGCGTAGATACCCAGGATGGCCGTCACCGGCACCCAGACGTCGTAGGGTGTGCCGCCGAAGCGGGCACGGAAACTCACCGCCTCGTTGTCCAGCCTCAGATCGTGGGCAGCGGAGTGGCTGATGTTCAGGACGATGCGGCCGTCCTTCGCGTGCTGCTCCGGCACGTGCACGCCGGTCAGCGTGGTATCGACGACGATGTGGGGCGTATGGCCGCTGTCGCTCATCCACTCGTGCATCGCCCGCACGAGGTAGGGGCGTTTGGATACCGGCGTGTCGGAAGTCATGGAACGGCTGCCGCCCGCGGGCTCAAAGCCGCATCTCCTGTTCGCGTTCGGTGAGACTCTGCTGGAACGAGGGACGCGCGAAGATGCGGTCCATGTAGGCCTCGATGGCTCCGCTCTTGCTGGCGATGTCGATGTTGTAGAGCGGCAGGCGCCAGAGGATCGGCGCGATGCTCGCGTCGACCAGCGAGAATTCGTCGCTCAGGAAGAACTCTCTCGCGGCGAACACGTCGGCACTCGACAGGATCGATTCCTTCAGCTGCTTGCGCGAGCGCGTTGCCTGCTTCTTCTCCCCCGCTTCCTCGATCTCCTCCGCCATCCGGTACCAGTCGGTCTCGATGCGGAACAGCGCCAGGCGGAAATGGGCGCGGGTGACGGGGTCCACTGGCATGAGCGGCGGATGGGGGAAGCGCTCGTCCAGGTACTCGATGATGACCCGGGAGTCGTACAGTACGAGGTCCCGGTCCACCAGCGTCGGCACGCTGTGGTAAGGGTTCAGATCGAGCAGGTCCTCCGGCAGCTCCGGGCCCTCGACGTTGACGATCTCGATGTTGATGCTTTTCTCGGCGAGCACGAGCCGCACCCGGTGGCTGTGGATGTCGGTGGGCCGCGAAAAGAGCGTCATCACTGAGCGCCGGTTGGCAATTACCGCCATGATGGTCTACCTCTGACGTGCAGTTGCGGCGGGGCGCATGGCCCGGCAGCAGGCTGGTAACTCAGTGTACGTCCTTCCAGATCTCTTTCTTCAGCATGTAGGCGAACAGCAAGAATACCACCAGGAAGAGGAGCACCCAGATGCCGATCACCCGACGGTCGAGTTGGACCGGCTCGCTGATGTAGTCGAGAAAATTCACTGTATCGCGCACGAACTGATCGTACTCCTCGGGCGACATCGTGCCCTCGGTGACCAGCTCGAACTCCACGAACCGCTGTACCGGCTTGCCCTTCTCGTCGGTCACCTCTTCGTAGACGGGCCGCTGCAACCCCTGCAGCTTCCAGAGCACGTGGGGCATGCTGGCGCCCGCCAGCACCATGTTGTTGGTGCCTGTCGGGCGGCTGTCGTCCACGTAGAAGGTGCGCAGGAAGTTGTAGAGATAGTCGGTGCCCCGGCTGCGCGCGATGAGCGAGAGATCCGGCGGCACCTTGCCGAACCACCGCGCCGAGTCGTCCTTGGGCATGGACGCCTGCATCGTCTCGTGGGTCTTTTCGGCGTTGAACATGAGATTCTCGATGAGCTGCTCCTCGGAAATCTCCAGACCGTCCGCCAGCGTGTTGTAACGCACGTACTTCGCCGAGTGGCAGGCGGCGCAATAGTTCATGTAGTTGCGCGCGCCCCGCTGCAGCGAGGCCTCGTTGCCCACGTCGTTGTTCGCCGGCTCGTTGAACTGCGATCCGCCGCCGGCCGCCATGGCTTGGACGGAAAACGAAGCCGCCGCGGCTGCAGCGAGCATGACGACGATCCTTGCCCTAGCCATGGTAGACGACCCTCTCCGGCACCGGTTTCGTTTTCTCCATCTTCGTGTAGAAGGGCATCAGCAGGAAGAAAGCGAAGTAGACCACCGAGAACACCCGCGTCAGCATCGTGTAGAGCCCGGTCGCCGGCTGGTAGCCGAGATACCCCAGCGCCAGGAAACTGACCACGAAAGCCGCCAGCGCGCCCTTGTAGATCGTTCCCCG
>CAZRSA010000026.1:3036-5175 GCA_964602525.1 uncultured Woeseiaceae bacterium | reverse complement strand
GCGCCAGGAAACTGACCACGAAAGCCGCCAGCGCGCCCTTGTAGATCGTTCCCCGATAGCGGATGGACCTGACCTTGCACCGGTCGAGCCAGGGCAGGAACAGCGGCAGCAGCACGGCGGCACCCATCAGCACCACGCCTAGCAGCTTATCGGGCACCGCGCGCAGGATCGCGTAGAAGGGCGTGAAGTACCACACCGGCGCAATGTGCTCAGGCGTCACCAGCGGATCGGCCGGATCGAAATTGGCGTGCTCGAGGAAGTAGCCGCCCATCTCGGGAGCAAAGAACACGACGGCCGAGAACGCCATCAGGAAGATGATGATGGCCACCAGGTCCTTGGACGTGTGATAGGGGTGAAACGCCACGCCGTCAACCGGCACGCCGTCGGCGTCCTTGTGCTCCTTGATCTCGATGCCATCCGGGTTATTGGAGCCCACCTCGTGCAGCGCCAGGATATGCACGACCACCAGCATGACCAGTACCAGCGGCAGCGCGATGACGTGCAGGGCGAAGAAGCGGTTCAGCGTGATGTCCGAGATGGAATAGTCGCCCCGGATCCATTCGACCAGCGTATCGCCGATGGCCGGGATGGCGCCGAACAGCGAGACGATCACCTGCGCACCCCAGTACGACATCTGGCCCCAGGGCAGCAGGTAGCCGAAGAACGCCTCTGCCATGAGGCAGAGGAAGATCAACATGCCGATGATCCAGATGAGTTCCCGCGGTTTCTTGTACGAGCCGTACAGCATGGCCCGGAACATGTGCAGGTACACGACGACGAAGAAGGCCGAGGCACCGGTGGAATGCATGTAGCGGATCAGCCAGCCCCAGTCCACGTCGCGCATGATGTACTCGACCGAGGCAAAGGCCTCGTCCGCCGAAGGCTTGTAGTTCATGGTGAGGAAGATGCCCGTCACCAGCTGGATGACCAGCACCACCATCGACAGCACACCGAACACGTACCAGATGTTGAAGTTCTTGGCGGCGTAGTATTCGGTGACATGCTCCTTCAGCATGCTCTCCAGCGGGAAGCGGTCGTTGATCCACTTCCCAAGGCCGCCGCTGCGGGTCGATTCCGTCACTTCAGCTTCCGTTCTAGCCATCGTCTTACGCTGCTCCCGTCTCGTCGCCGACCAGTATCACGTCGTCATTGATGAAGCGGTAAGGCGGCACCGGCAGGTTCAGCGGCGCCGGCACGGCCTTATACACGCGCCCGGCCAGGTCGAACTTCGAGCCGTGGCAGGGGCAGTAGAAACCGCCGTACCAGTCGTCGCCCAGATCCGCGGGCTGGACCTCGAACCGCTTGACGGGCGCGCAGCCGAGATGGGTGCACTGGCCGATCACCACGAAGTACTCGGGTTTACGCGCCCTCGCCTGGTTTTCCGCGTAATCGGGCTGATCGGATTCGGCCGATCCGGGGTCGCGCAGGTATTGTTCAACATTGTCCAGCCGACCCAGCATGTCCTCGCTGCGGCGAAGCACCCACACGGGCTTGCCCCGCCACTCGACACGCACCATCTCGCCGACCTCCAGGGGACCCACGTCGATCTCCACGGGCGCACCGAGAGCCTCGGCACGGGCGCTGGGCCGCAGGGAAATCACGAACGGCGCCGCGGCGAGCACCGCGCCCACACCGCCGGTCACGGCGGTCGCTACAGCAAGGAAATGACGTCTGCTGCGATCAACGTCGTCGGTCATCAGGCACTCCCATACACCCGGCTATGACAAGCTCGTTCTAGGTTTGGCGCTAAACTGGTAAATTGGCTGAGATTCCCGGCGGGAGCCAGACGGGCCCGGAGAGATCCTGAGCCGGAGGCTGCGCGTGGGTCAAAGCCGGGATTATACACACCGCCAGACGAAGTTGCCTACCGGCGGCAGTCGCCGGACGAGCGGGGTCCAGGCGGCGTCGACGAGCGTGGCGAGACGACTATGGCAGGCATCCGGCGGGCAGCCTTCTTCCTCTTCCAGTCCGTGGTGATCGGCCTGGCCGCGGCCTTTCTGATCGTGCTGGTAAAGCCGGAGCTGATGCCGCTGCGGGTAACCCCGCAGACCCCGCCCGGCACCACGGCCGACGGCTACGCGGATGCCGTGGCGCGCAGCGCCCCCGCCGTGGTCAACGTCTACACCACGCGGCTGGTCC
>CAZRSA010000026.1:0-2936 GCA_964602525.1 uncultured Woeseiaceae bacterium | reverse complement strand
GCCGTGGCGCGCAGCGCCCCCGCCGTGGTCAACGTCTACACCACGCGGCTGGTCCGCGACGGCGCCCGGGCCGAGGCGCACCGGACGGAGCGTTTCCGGCTGGACTCCAGCCTGGGCTCCGCGGTGATCATCGACAGCGAGGGCTATCTGGTCACCAACTACCACGTGGTCGCGGGCGCCGTGCAGATCCGGGTGCAGCTGGCCGACGGCCGGGTGGCCGACCCGGAACCGGTGGGCCAGGATCTGGAGACGGACCTCGCGCTGCTGAAGATCGATCTGCCGGATCTGCCGGCGGTGCCGCTGGGACGCTCGGACCGGCTGCGCATCGGCGACGTGGTGCTCGCCATCGGCAACCCCTACGGCCTCAGCCAGACCGTCACCCAGGGCATCGTCAGCGCGACCGGTCGCGGCCTGCTCGGACTGACCACGTTCGAGAACTTCATCCAGACCGACGCGGCCATCAACACCGGCAACTCCGGCGGCGCGCTGGTGAATGCCCGGGGCGAACTGGTCGGCATCAATACCGCCGTGCTGGCCCAGGACATCGCCACCGAAGGAATCAGCTTCGCCATCCCGGTGAATCTGGTGCGCGGCGTCGTGCGCGAGCTGAAGGAGCACGGCCGGGTCATCCGCGGCTGGCTCGGCATGGAACCCGACGACCTGACGCCCGCTGAACTCGCCGCCCTCGGCATAGAGGGGACGGGCGGCATCCTGCTGGAACGGGTCCACGAGGACAGTCCGGCGAGCCGGGCGGGGCTGCGGCGCGGCGACGTGCTGGTGGCGATCGGCGGCGAGCCCATCGGCAACACCCAGCAGGCGCTGCTGCGGGTGGCCGGCGTGAAGCCGGGCACCCGCCTCGCCCTCACGGGCATCCGCGACGGCGAGCGCTTCGAGACGGAGGCGGTGGTCGGCGAACGGCCCCAGTTCCGGCCGCCGCCGTAGCGGCCTGTGCCGGGCAGGCGATTGTCATGGCCGATTGCTCCCGACGATTACTCCGGACGATTACTCCGGACGATTACTCCGGTCGATCACTCCGGCCCGGCGCCGGCTGCGCTGCCCGGCACCCGCCGGATGACGGCCCCGAGCTGGCGCAGCTTCTCCTCGATGCACTCGTAGCCGCGGTCGACATGGTAGATGCGGTCCACCAGGGTCTCGCCGCGGGCGACGAGCCCGGCCAGCACGAGGCCGGCGGAGGCCCGCAGGTCCGTCGCCATCACCGGTGCGCCCTGCAGGCTCTCCACCCCCTCCGAGATGGCGGTATTGCCCTCCAGCCGGATGCCGGCACCCATGCGCTGCAGCTCCAGCACGTGCATGAATCGGTTCTCGAAGATCGTCTCGGTAATCGTGCCCACGCCCTCGGCCACGGCATTCAGGGCACAGAACTGGGCCTGCATGTCCGTGGGAAAGGCGGGATAGGGGGCGGTGCGGATGTCCACCGCCCGCGGCCGGCGGCCGCCCATGTCCAGCTCGATCCAGTCCTCGCCGGTACGGATCTCCGCTCCGGCCTCGGTCAGCTTGGCCAGCACGGCCTCGAGGATGTCCGGCCGGGTCTGCTTCACCCGCACGCGGCCGCGGGTCATGGCGCCGGCCACCAGATAGGTACCGGTCTCTATGCGGTCGGGCAGCACCGCGTGCCGGGTGCCCGAGAGGGTCTCGACCCCCTGGATGCTGATGGTGCCGGTGCCCGCCCCCTCGATGCGGGCGCCCATGCTGATCAGGAAATCCGCGAGGTCGGTCACCTCCGGCTCCCGCGCCGCGTTCTCCAGCACGGTCTCGCCCCGGGCGAGGGTGGCGGCCATCATCAGGTTCTCCGTGCCGGTGACGGTCACCGTCTCGAACACGAAGTGGGTGCCGGTCAGCCGGCCGGCCCGCGCGCGGATGTAGCCGTCCTCGATGTCAACCTCCGCACCCATGGCGCGCAGCCCGGCCACGTGCAGGTCCACCGGCCGGGCACCGATGGCGCAGCCGCCGGGCAGGGAGACGTCGGCGGCACCATGGCGCGCCACCAGCGGACCCAGCACGAGGATCGACGCCCGCATGGTCTTCACCAGGTCGTAGGGGGCCCGCAGCTCGCGGATCGCCGAGGCGTCCACCTCCACGCCGAGACGGTCGTCGACGGTGACCTCGACACCCATGCGCTGGAGCAGGGAGATGGTGGTCGTCACGTCCCGCAGGTGCGGAACGTTGCTGACCGTGACCCGGTCGGACGCCAGCAGCGTGGCGGCGAGGATGGGCAGCGTCGCGTTCTTGGCGCCCGAGATGCGAATCTCGCCCTCCAGCGGGACGCCGCCGGTGATGATCAGCTTGTCCATGCGCGAAGCCGGGCGGCCGGGCGGTTCAGCCCCGGCTGCTCCATTCGTCGGGCGTGAAGGCGCGGATGGAGAGCGCGTGGATCTCGTTGCCCACGCGGTCCCCGAGGCAGGCGTACACCATCTGGTGGCGCCTGAGCGGCCGCTGGCCCTCGAACTGCGGGCTGACGACGACGGCCTCGAAATGGGTGTTGTCGTCGCTGGCCACCTGCGCCCGGGTGTCGGGCAGGCCCTGCTCGATAAGCTGCGAGATTTCCTGAGGTGTGATCATCCCCAAACTGATGATTCGCTCTGTATGATTCCGCGCGCAGTGTAGCCCAAAGGCGCTGCCGACCCCAACGGCGGCGCCAGCATCGCGGCGCTGCGCGGGTATTGTGTATGATTCGGCCCGTCCCGGCCGTCGGGTGCGGCTGTACGGGCGGCCGCCGCCCCTGTCGAGGTTCGAACCTGGTCCATGTTGCTCGATCTCATCTCCGTCGCGATCGGCCTCGCACTCCTCATATGGGGTGCGGACCGCTTCGTGGTCGGCGCCGCGGGCACGGCGCGGAACCTGGGCGTGCCGACACTGCTGATCGGCCTCACCATCGTCGGCTTCGCCACCTCGGCACCGGAGATCCTGGTCTCCGT
>CAZRSA010000025.1:0-26675 GCA_964602525.1 uncultured Woeseiaceae bacterium | reverse complement strand
TACCATACAAGGGCCTTCAGACCCTCCTACCTGCGCGTTACGCGGACGGTGTGCACGCGGTGCGAACCCTCACCCTCGGCAGCCGTCCAGGCTACGATCAGCTCGCCGCCGTCTCTGACCATCTGAGGGAAGCCGACCTGCCTTGCGGGTTCGTCTCCGGAGAGAAAGCTGGCGTCCTGCGAGAGCTCACCCGCGGCGGTAATCTCGCGCAGCATCACGTGGCCGCGCCCGGGAGCAGTGTGATCGACGTAGCTGACGACCGAGCTGCCGTCTTCGAGCGTCACCACATCGACGCGGCCCCAGGCCGGTCGCGGCGCGAGATCGACGTGCAGCGGTTCGGCGTACGTTCGGCCGCCATCGTGGGAGCGGGCGAATCGGACGGCCGGCTCGTCGGCCGCCGTATACCAGGCGACGTCGATCTGCCGACCGTCACCGGACACGGCCGGACCGTTGACGGGACAGCCGGCGATCTCCCAGCCGTCGTCATGGACCGCGACCGGCTCGCTCCAGCCGCGGCCGGCGGCGGACACAGCCTGGATGTCGCGGATTTCGTTCTCGGTGCGGTTGCGGTAGACGACCAGCGGGCCGTCCTCCGTCACCACCGCGTCCGTCTGGCAGCAGTCGCAGACGAGTTCGTCGACCAGGCGTCCCTCGAGGAGTTCACCATCCGGTGAGACCAGCGCCGAGCGCAGTGTCATGCCGCCGGCGCCATGGTCGCTATTGTCGCCGTGGCCGCCGGTCATGTTGCGGCCGTCCAGCCAGACCACGCCGATGGCATCCTGCCAGGGGAACAGGGTGACGAAGCCGTGTTCGGTGGGGGTGCCGTCGGTGTGCGGGCTGAACGGCGCCGACCAGGTCCCGCCCGCGTCGTCCGACACCGAGAGCATTACGTCGTAGGCGTAGGCGGCATCCGCCGATTTCGCCAGCCAGTGTGCGGCCCAGACGTCGTCGGTGACGGGTACGACGGAGGGGAAGTCGGCCCAGTTCACAAACCAGTCCTCGCCGCGGGCGATCTCCGCGGGTTCGCTCCAGGTCTCACCATCCAGGCGCGAGTAACGCAGCGCATGACCACCGCCGGCGGGTTCCAGCCAGCTCAGCACCACCGTGCCGTCCGGCGACATGGCCAGGTGCGGCTGACCGCTGTCGGGACCCGCCGGGGAAGGTATCGATTCGAGCTCGCTCCAGGGCGGAAAGCTGAACCCGGCTGCGTCCGCGAGACCCGGCAGCAGCGACGCCACGATTGTCAGGGAGAAGACGGCCGCCACGCGGCGAGAAGCTTGCAGAGCTGCGGTGTCTTTACCCATTCCGCGCGGCCTTATCCCGCTCGTTCGCCTTGCGGATCTCCTCGCGCATCTCGTCCCATTCGTCGTCAGTGACGTCGATCAGCTGGGAGTAGAAGTTGCCGCCGGTGGCGAGCGCCTGGGCGCCGTCGATGGCGATGGTCTCGCCGGTGAGGTAGTCGCAGCCGTCGGCCATGAGGAAGATGGCGAGATTGGCCAGCTCCGGCATCTCGCCGTAACGGCCCCAGGGGTTGGACTGCTCCATCGAGGCCTGCTTTTCTGCTGCTTTGGAGCCCGGGTTCAGCCGCTCCCACGCGCCCTTGGTCGGAAAGGGGCCGGGCGCGATGCAATTCAGGCGGATTCCGTAGCGGCCCCACTCCGTGGCCAGCGACTTGGTCATGGCGTCGATACCGGACTTGGACATGGCCGAGGGCACCACGAAGGCAGAGCCGTTGCGCACCCAGGTGGTGGTGATGGAGATGACGCTGCCCCTGTAGCCCCGTTCGATCCAGCGCCGGCCCACGGCATGGGTCACGTAGAAGGTGCCGTGGAAGACAATACTCGCGATGGCGTCGAACCCCCGCGGCGACAGGTCCTTCGTGGGGCTCACGAAATTGCCGGCGGCGTTGTTCACCAGGCCGTCCAGCGGGCCCTCGGCGAAGATGCCGTCGATCACCTCGTCGACGGCCTGGGCGTTGCGGATGTCGAGCGCGCGGGTGTTTACGCGGCCGCCGTGTTTCTCCATCAATTCGGCCGCCGTCTCGTCCAGCACCGAGAGGCGCCGGCCGCAGATGTAGACCTCGGCACCGAGCCTCAGGTACTCCTCGGTCATCACCCTGCCGAGGCCTGTGCCGCCGCCGGTCACGAGAATGCGCTTGCCCTGCAGCAGGTTGTCTCTGAACATGCTCTCCCTCCTGTCCGTTCTACAGCGTCGGCGCCATGGTGGCTTCGTCCACCCGCTGCATCCAGCGCCGCACATCTTTCTTCCGCCCCAGCGCGGCCTCGCCCTCGGGTACGCCCGCGATGCAATTCATCATCACGAACACCGAGATGTCCGCGATGCTGAGCGACTTGCCCACCAGCCACCTGCCGTCGCCCAGCAGACCGTCGACGGCGTCGACGTGGCGGGCCAGGTCTCTCGCGATGGTCTGCGGCGACTTGCGGCCGATGCCCTGGGCCCGGGTCGCCTTTGCAGCCGCCCGCGGGATGAGTCGCGGGCCCAGCCGCTGGAACCACTCCGGGTCGTACTTCAGCAATTCCGGCGCCCAGCGTCGGGCGTTCTCGGGCACGGCGAAGCGCAGATAGAACTCGTAGAAATACAGGGACTCGTCCGCCCAGTCCTCCAGCACGTGGCATATGGCCACCTCGGCCGGGACGATGGGGTAGACGTGAGGCTCCGGGTACTTCTCCTCCAGGTACTCGACGATGTCGGTGGAGTCCGCCAGCCGCACGTCGCCGTCCTCGATGGCGGGCAGCTTGTTGGTGGGCGAGAAGCGCTTCGCCTGGCCGCGCAGAAAGGCGAGCATGGGCACCTCGACTACCTCGTAGGAGACCTTCTTCAGGTTCATCACCCGCTTGACCTTCTCGCAGAACGGCGAGACCTCGAACTGGTAGAGCTTGACCATGGGTCCTCCCGGGGTACGCCGGCTTATGCGGGCCGGGCATTCTTGTTAGGATACGCGCCCTGTCGGACGCCCCTTGAATTATTTGGGATCATTCGAATTATACAGAGCCCCGCTCCCGACGCGGGCGCACGGACCCCGGCCATGGCAATCAGATGCGGCATCGTGGGACTGCCCAACGTGGGCAAGTCCACGCTATTCAATGCGCTCACCGCGGCGGAGATCGCCGCCGAGAACTATCCTTTCTGCACCATCGACCCCAACGTGGGCGTGGTGCCCGTGCCGGACCCGCGCCTGGAGCGGCTGGCGGCCATTGTGAAGCCCGAGAAGGTGATCCCCACCACCATGGAGTTCGTCGATATCGCGGGCCTGGTGGCCGGTGCCTCGAAGGGCGAGGGTCTCGGCAACAAGTTCCTGGCCAACATCCGCGAGACCCACGCCATCGCCCACGTGGTGCGCTGCTTCGAGAACGACGACGTCACCCACGTCGCGGGCCGGGTGGATCCGGTGGGCGATACCGAGGTCATCAACACGGAGCTGGCACTGGCCGACCTGGAGTCGGTGGAGAAGGCTCTGGACAAGGCCGAGCGTGCCGCGAAGACCAACGAGAAGAAGGCCGTGGCCTGGCGCGATTTGCTGAAGCGGGTGAAGGCGCATCTGGACACCGGAGCACCGATACGCACCCTCGAGCTGGACGCGAAAGAACAGGCGGACCTGCGGGAGCTGTTCCTGCTGACGTCGAAGCCGGTCCTGTACATCGCCAACGTCAACGAGGACGGTTTCGAGGACAACCCCTACCTGGACGCCATCCGCGACCTGGCAGCGACCGAAGGGGCCGAGATCGTGCCCGTGTGCGCGGCCATCGAGGCGGAGATCGCCCAGCTCGACGAGGACGGCAAGGCGGAGTTCCTGGCCGACCTGGGACTGGCGGAGCCGGGTCTGAACCGGGTGATCCGGGCCGGCTACCGGCTGCTCGGGCTACAGACCTTCTTCACCGCGGGGCCGAAGGAGGTGCGTGCCTGGACCGTCCGGGTGGGCGCCACCGCGCCGCAGGCCGCCGGCGAGATCCACACGGACTTCGAGAAGGGCTTCATCCGGGCCGAGGTCATCGCCTACGACGACTACATTGCGAAGAACGGCGAGGCCGGCGCGCGCGAGGCCGGCAAGCTGCGGCTGGAAGGCAAGGACTACGTCGTCCGGGAAGGCGACGTGATGCACTTCCGGTTCAATGTCTGAGAGTCATCTCCCCGGCCGCTCGACGATCCCCGGCTCCAGGTGGTCGTATTCCGGGAAACCGCGCTCCGCTGCGAAAGCGGCGAGTTCATCGGCACACTGATTCGCGCCCAACAGCCGGTCGAAGTCGCGAATCAGTGCCGGCAGCTCGGCGCGGTTACGGCGGCAGCAGGCCACGTAATCCCTCAGCAGATCCAGCAGCCCCGTGTCCGCGTCGGCGCGCAGCCGCGCGTCCAGGCGGAAGAAGAACACCGCGCCGCCCCAGTAGAGGGTCGGGTATTTGCGCTCGGCGTGCAGCCGGGGTGCCGCCGCGACGAAGGTCTCGCCATGCC
This sequence comes from uncultured Woeseiaceae bacterium, assembly GCA_964602525.1. Lineage (GTDB taxonomy): Bacteria > Pseudomonadota > Gammaproteobacteria > Steroidobacterales > Woeseiaceae > Lentisalinibacter. The sequence continues at coordinate 22,208 of CAZRSA010000025.1, read as the reverse complement.
GTGTGTAAGCCCGCTCCGCGCGCTGCAGCCGCTCGCGGTAACGCCGCGCGGCCTCTGCCGCGTCCAGCACCCCCATCGAGTGCATCACCTGGTATTGCATGAAGCTGGCAAAGCCTTCCGCGAACCAGGCATTCCGGCTGCCGAGATAGGGCAGCAGCAGATGGCCGAATTCATGCGGGGCCGTCCAGTCGTTCATGAACGCTTCCGCCGGATGACCCGGGTCGACGTAGAAACGGATGCCCTGGCGATGACCTCTCAAGGTTCTCGCCCAGGGCACGGGTTCGGACGAGCCGGTGCGTTCGAAATGGACGTGTATCGGAAACCCGAAGGGGCCGGCAAGCTGCTCCGTGGCGTCGGCGACCCTGCTAACCCAGGCCTTGAGTTTTGCCTGCTCGGCGTCGTCGAAGCGATCCGCGAAGTGGAATGCCAGATCGGCGGCCGTGGCGGCCGGCCCGCAGACCAGGAACGACCATGCGATCAGACCGCATACCGGCGCCCTGCAGGGGCGCCTCAGTCCTCCTCGCGGACCCACAGGAAACCCTGCCAGATGCGCTCCCTGTTCTCGCCACATGCAGCGCAGGCACGGGCAACCTGGTCATCGGTGAGCTGGGCGTCCAGGCTCGGCATGAACAGCCGGCCTTCGATGCGGTCGCCGTCCGTCAGCCTGAGCTCTATGGGGTATTCTGCGGCGCAGTCGTTTTCGCGCCGGTAGCCCCGGCTGTAATACCAGCAGCGCCACTTCGCCCTGGCCGTGCCGCTGTACGTATTCCTATCCACCCGGGTGAGCCGGTAGGTGCCGGTCGGATAGCGTCCGTCCTCCGACTGGCGCCCCCAGGTCCCCTCCAGCCTGTCGCCGTCGAGAGTGAGCGACCGGCGCGTGTCACTGTCCGCGGACAGCCATGTACCCGTGGGATCCGATGTCGGACGCTTGGCCTCTTCCACGGTCGGGGCCGTCTTCTGCTCGTCCGGCGGATGCGCCTGCGCGGCGGCGGCGAGCGCCAGGGTTGTCATTACCAGGATTGGTATTGCTGCGGTGCTTGATGCTTCTCGCATTCCGAATCTCTATGCGTACTTCGGCCGCCGGTTCATGCCTTCCCTGTTCTGACCCGGCGGACTGGCCGGAATTCCGTCCCGTTTCAAAGCCATGCCAGGCGGCTGGATTCTACCCGGTAGAGCACCCAGTCGCAGAGGCGCCGTGCCGCGGTCTCGTCGATCCACGGGACCGCGACGGTGTCCGCCGCCAGAACGAACTGGAGGGTCACCAGGCCGTGGCGGCGCTGGAACGGCGACTGGACGATGTCCACCCGCTGCACCTTGCGCAGCAGGAAGGCCTGCAGGGTGGTGCCGACGAAGCCCTGGCGCACCACGGCGGCATCCGCGGTGAGCGCCAGGCCCCAGCGGCTGTGCCGGCGTCGGGAGAACGCCCAGGCGATGACCGGCGCAAGGATGGCCGTTGCCGCGGCCGCGGCCCACGCGCCGTTGCCCCCGAACACGAGCAGCGCCGCCGCGGCGCCGGTCCCGCCGAACAGCACCGTCCGCGAGCGGACGTAGCGACGGGAGATCGGATGGTACGCGTCGCCGTCCACGCGCAGCGACAGGTCTCGGCCCTCGTCGCCGAAGAAGAGTGCCGGCACGCGCTCGACGAAGGCGGGCCGCGCCAGCGGGATCAGAAAGCTCTTCCGGGTGTTGACCGCGTGGCTGGCGGCCTGCTTTGCGACCAGCCGGAAAGCGCCGAACAGCCGCAGCAGCGGGCCCTGGCCCACCCGCAGCACCTGCAGCTTGCCGAGGCCCATGGAGTGTTCGTGAGTGGTCAGCAGACCGCCCCGGGAGCGGAGGACCTCGCCATCGGTGATCAGCGTGTAACCGTTATGGCGCAGGAAGGCACCGAGCACGGCAATGCCCATCAGGATCGTGGCGGTGCCGAGCAAACCGGCCACGAACACGGCCGCGGCGGCACCGGGGGACAGGCCCTGCAGCGTCTCGGCGGCCGGCGCGAAGGTGCGCTCCAGCCAGGGTCCGACCCGCTCGCCCAGTTGATCGGCCAGGGGCGAGAGCACGGCCAGCAGGATTAGCGCCCCGTTGCCGGTGAGGCCGATCCGCACCATGTCTCCGGACGACAGCGCCAGCAGGGTCTCGCCTTCCTCCGTTTCTGCGCTCTCCGGGACAGCGTGCGTCTCGGCCGTCTCATCGCGCTGCCGTTGGATGCGTCGTCGCAGCGCGTCGCCCAGGTCGGCGGGGATGGCCGGCAAATGACCCTCGGAGGCCGCGGAGCCGGCCGTGTCGAGTTTCAGGTCCACCAGGCCGAACAGGCGGTAGATCGGGTTCTGAGTGGTGTTGATGCCCTGGATACGGCCGTAGCCGATATCGAGTTCCTCGCGCTGGAAGATGCCCTGGCGGATGCGGACGCGTTCTTCGTCGATGTGGAAGCGGAAGCGCAGCCAGCGTCCGACGGCCACGAGGATCAGCACGACGAGGAGAGCGCCGGCGAGAGTGTAGAGTCGTTCCCGGGTGGTCCAGCCGGTGCTGATTACGACCGCGGTGGCGGGCAGGACGGCCTGGAACAGGTTGCGGGCCACGCCGCGCAGGATCTGGCCGATCCAGAACAGCACCGAGAGCGGCGAGACCCGCTGCCAGCCGTCCGCCTCAGCCGCCCTCATCGGCCTGTCCGGCACGGCGCAGGATGTGATCCCGCAGCCGGGGCGCGCGGTCGGTTTCCAGCCCGCGGATCCTGAGGTCGCCGCCGGACCCGCCGGCGGTGTAGATCACCAGGGTGGCCAGGCCGAACAGGCGCTCACTGACGCTGCTGGTCGTCTCCACGTGCTGGATTCGATTGAACGGGACGGCGATGAGCTTGCGGCGCAGCACCCCGAGCCGGTACAGGAGATCGTGTTCGCGCAGGGCATAGCCGCGGCACCGGACCGAGAGCGGCGACCAGACGGCGACCGCCAGCAGATGGACGGCGGCGTACAGGGCGATACCCCCTGTCAGGGAGGCGGGCGCATCGATGATGCCGAGCGCGGTCCCGCCCGACGCCACGAGGAGCACGATGCCCAGGGCAACCGCATGTCCGGTGATCAGTTCGGCAAGGTAGCTGCGGGCGATCGGTTGCCAGCTCACATCGTCGACGGAGGGCAGCGATTCCGGCGGGATTTCAGTGTTCTCGAACATGCGAAAACGGCTCGTGGGGCGGGCGGTGCCGCGAGATTATACCGGTGCCGCGTCCGACACGGGCGCTTGACTCCGCGGCCCCTGCGGCCGACAATTCACGGCCCCCGACGCGGGGGTCCCCTGTCGTGGTGATGTAGCTCAGTCGGTCAGAGCGCGGCACTCATAATGCTGAGGTCGGTGGTTCAAATCCACCCATCACCACCAATCTCTACGGTCGGTCAGTCGCATACGCCGGCCTCGACCAGCTCGATCTCGAAACCGAACTTCTCCTTCTCGACGATACGGTCCGGGTACAGCACGCCGTCCAGGTGGTCGTATTCGTGCTGGAAGACCACGGCGTGGAAACCGTCGGCCTCTCGTTCGATCGGCTTGCCGTACTGATCGAAACCCCGGTAGCGCACGCGCCGGTAACGGGGTACCCAGCCCCGCAGGCCTGGTACGGACAGGCAGCCTTCCCAGCCGCTCACCTGTGTCTCGTCGAGAATCTCCCAGCTGGGGTTTACGAGCACGGTGGTTGGTACAGGCTCGGCGTCCGGATAGCGCGGGTTCGACTCGACGCCGAAGATCATGATCCGTCTGGACACCGCGATCTGCGGCGCGGCGAGTCCGGCGCCGTCGGCGGCGGCCATGGTGTCGAACATGTCCCCGATCAGGTCGTGCAGTTCGGGCGTGTCGAAGCCCTCGACGGGCTGGCAGATCCGCCGCAGCCGCGGATCACCCATGCGGAGTATCGGGCGGACGGCCATTCAGAGTTCCTCCTGCACCTGGCCGTAGGCGAGCAGCGCGAACAACCCGGTGCCGCCGAGGATGTTGCCGACCAGGCTGGGCAGGATCAGCCCGAATACGCCGGCGACGACGCCGAGTTGGCCCGAAAGTACGAGCAGGAAGACTTCCGAGGAGCCGACGATGACGTGGGCGAAGCCGCCGAGAGCGATGAGATAGGTCATCACGATTACCACCCAAAATTCGCTGCCTTTCGAGTTGGGGATCATCCACACCATCGCGGCCACCAGGAAACCGGCCGGGATGCCGAGGCCGAGCGCCTCGGCGGGCGACATCAGCGCGAACTTCCGGCTCGCCTCGACCATCGAGAGGAAGTGCTCGGGGTGCACCGGGCCGGCGAAGACGATGAAGGCAGCGGTGAGCAGTGTGCCCACCAGGTTGGCGACCAGGACGACGCCCCAGAGGCGCCCGGTCGCCAGCCAGTGGTCCCGGGTGGGGCTCTTCAGCAGTGGCAGTACCGCCGTCACCGTCTGCTCGGTGAACAGCTGCAGTCGCCCCAGGACGACGATGAGAAAACCCAGGCAGTAGCCGAAACTCGTCACTGCCGGAGCCCAGGGGGAGTCCGGTAGATAGTGCATGAGCAGCCCGATGCCCAGGAGGGAGGCGGTTATGCCGACGCCGGCGGCGATGCCGGACCACCAGAGCGAGGAGGTGGGGCGGCGCAGCTCCTCCATGCCCTCGCGGCGGACGATCTCGTAGATCACCGGCGAGCGCAGACGCTGCCGCTCTTGCGCTTCCTCCTTCTCTTGCTTCTCGTTCACGGCACCTCCGGCATCACGGGTTTCGGGGACAGTTGACTCAACCTGCAATTGAGTCAACTGTCCCCGGAATCGTCCGGTAGCCCTTCGGCAGCCCGGCGTCGGGCGTGAAGCCGTAAAGCTCCTCGTCGGGCAGCGCCTCGCGCACGATGTCGCGCACACGCAGGAGCTGCTCGATGTCGATGCCGGTTTCATAGCCCATGCTGTCGAGCATGAACACCAGGTCCTCGGTAACGATATTACCGCTGGCGCCCGGCGCGAACGGGCAGCCGCCGATGCCGCCGAGGGAGGCGTCGAGCGTGGTGATGCCGACCTCCAGCGCCGCCAGCGCGTTCGCCAGGCCCAGGCCGCGGGTGTTGTGCAGGTGCACGCCGGTGAGCGCGTCTTCGCCCACCTCGGCGCGCACCAGCTTCACCAGCCGCTGCACCTGGGCGGGATTCGCGTAACCCGTGGTGTCCGACAGGCCCACCTCGTCGCAGCCGAGTTCCATCAGCCTGACGGCGAGCTCCACCACCTTGCGCTCGTCCACCGGCCCCTCCAGCGTGCAGCCGAACGCCGTGGACAGTCCGCCTTCGAATTCCGGGCGCCCGTCCGCCGGCAGGGTGCCCAGCAATTCGACGATGGCGCGGACTTCCGCGAGCACCTCCGCGTGGGTCTTGCGCAGGTTCGCCTTGCTGTGGGTCTCGCTGACCGAGAGCGGCAGCGTGATCTTGTGGGCACCGGCGGCCACGGCGTTGTCGGCGCCTTTCAGATTCGGCACCAGGGCGGCCACGGTGAGCCCGGGGATCGTTCGGGCATAGCGCACGATCTCCGCGGTATCGGCGAGCTGGGGCAGCAGCTTCGGCGGCACGAAGGAGCCCACTTCGATTTCGCTCACGCCGGCTGCCGCCTCGGCGGCGATCCAGGCCTTCTTGGCCTCCGTGGGCATGATCGACCCGATGCTCTGCAGACCGTCCCGCGGGCCGACCTCGCTCACCAGGATGCGGGTTGTGTTCGCGCTCATAGGCTCTCGCTCTCGGCTGACGTGCAGATGACAACCATACTATCCTACGCTAACGTCCCCAACCCGGAACGGGTCCGGAGCCTGCAGGAGGGCCTTCAGGCCCGACTCGGCAGCCCGATTCGACAATCGGGCCTGAAGGCTCTCCTGTGTGGATGGAGAACGATGCGTAACCGCGAAGATCTGCCGCTGGCCGGCATCCGGGTGGTCGAATTCACCCACATGGTCATGGGCCCGGCCTGCGGGTTGATCCTGGCCGACATGGGCGCCGACGTCGTCAAGGTCGAGCCGGTGACGGGCGACAATACCCGCCGGCTGCTGGGCTCGGGCGCCGGCTATTTCCCCATGTACAACCGCAACAAGCGCTCGGTCTGCCTGGACCTGAAGTCGGCGGAGGGCAAGGCGCCGGCACTGCGGTTGGCGGAATCGGCAGACGTGCTCGTCGAGAACTTTCGGCCGGGCGCCATGGACAAGCTCGGGTTCGGCTGGGAGGCGATGCACGAACTCAATCCCCGGCTGATCTACTGCTCGGAGAAGGGTTTCCTCGCCGGCCCCTACGAGCACCGCACCGCGCTGGACGAGGTGGCGCAGATGATGGGCGGGCTCGCCTACATGACCGGGCCGCCGGGGCGTCCGCTCCGGGCCGGGGCGAGCGTCATCGACGTGCAGGGCGGCATGTTCGGCGCTATGGGCGTGCTGGCGGCGCTGGAGCAGCGCCATCGTACGGGCAAGGGCCAGAAGGTGGTCAGCTCGCTGTTCGAGAACACCGTGTTCCTGGTGGGTCAGCACATGGCACAGTACGCGGTCACGGGCACGCCGGCGGCGCCGATGCCCGCCCGCATCTCCGCCTGGGCAGTGTACGACGTCTTCGACACCGGCGACGGCGAGCAGGTTTTCGTCGGCGTGGTCAGCGACACCCAGTGGCGGCTGTTCTGCGAGGCGTTCGGCCTGACCGAGTTCGCCGCCGACGAGACTCTGGCCGCCAATGCCGACCGTGTGCAGCAGCGCGATCGCATCATACCGGCCATCAGGGAGACCTTCCGTCGGTACACGAAGGTCGAACTGATGGAGAAACTGGAGCAGACGGGCCTTCCCTTCGCGCCGATTGCCGGGCCGGAGGAGATGTTCGAGGATCCCCACCTCAACGCGGGCGAAGGCCTCGTGGAAGTCACCGTGCCCGGCGGCGAGCACGCCGGCGAAAGTGCGAAGCTGCCCGCCCTGCCGCTGGAGATGGCGGGCGAGCGCTTCGGCCTGCACCACGACGTGCCCCGCCAGGGGCAACACACGGCCGAGGTGCTCGGCGAGCTGGGTTATTCGGAAGAGGACATCGCCGGCCTGTTCGAGCGGGACCTGGCCGCCGGCGAATAGCCGGCAGCCGCGCAGAGGGGCTCCGACCCGGCGCCGCAGCAGCCCCGTCGCAGACGTCGCGCGTCAGGTGATGCGTATCAGATGAACATCGTCGCCGGGTGCTCCAGCAACTCCTTCATACGCTGGATCATTGCGGCGGCGTCGTAACCGTCCACGAAGCGGTGATCGAAGGACGATGAGAGGTTCATCATCAGCCGGACCGTCACCTGGCCGTCGACGATCACCGGACGCTGCACCGCCTTGTTCACCCCGATGATGGCCACCTCCGGCTGATTGATCACCGGGGTCGAGACGATGCCTCCCAGCCGGCCGAGGCTGGTGACGGTGATCGTTGAGCCCTTCAGCTCGTCCGGCTTCGCGCTCTTGTCCCTGGCCGCCTCGGTGACGCGCCGGATCTCTGCCGCCAGGTCGTCCAGGTCGCGGGCCTCCGCGTGGCGCACGACCGGCACCTTCAGTCCGTCCGGCGTCTGGGTGGCGACGCCCAGATGCACCGGATTGTGCCGCAACAGCAGTTTGCGTTCCGCGTCGTGGATGGTGTTGCACTGGGGGAACTCCTCCAGCGCGCGGATCAGGGCGAGACCGATGAAGGGCAGCAGGGTCAGCCGCTCGGCCGAATCCTCCTTCCTGCCGTTCAGGTGCTTGCGCAGCGCCTCGAGTTCGGTGACGTCGAGCTCCTCCACGTAGGCGAAATGCGGGATTTCCTGCTTGGCCTTCGCCATGCGCTCGGCGATGACCCGGCGCAGGCCGATGATCTTCACCTCGGTGGCGCCGGTGGCGCGGCGCGGTGGTGCCGAGGGCGCCCCGGTCGAGCGCTGCTCCAGGTGGCGGTCGAAGTCCTCGCGCAGGATGCGCCCGCGGGGGCCGGAGCCCTCCACCTCGGTGAGGTCGATGCCGGCTTCCTTCGCGCGGCGCCGGATGGCGGGGGAGGTGATGACCTTGCCTTTGCGGGTGCGTCTGGGTGACCCGGGTTTTCGGGTCGGGCCTGAAGGCCCTCCTGTGTGCTCCGGCGGGGCTTCGGGCTCGCTGGCCTGGTCTGAAGCACCTCCTGTAGGAGGAGCTTTAGCCCCGATTCCCTTCTCCTCGTCGTCGGTCGGGCCTGAAGGCCCTCCTGCATCCGCTTCGGCAGCGCCGCCCTCCGTCTCGAAGACGATCAGCGGCGTGCCTACCTGCACGATGTCGCCGGGCTCGCCCGCGACCTTCGTCACCTTGCCGGACACCGGCGACGAGACTTCCACCGCGGCCTTCTCCGTCATCATGGTGCAGACGACGTCGTCCTCGGCCACCTGGTCGCCGACTTTCACGTTCCATTCGCCGATCTCGGCTTCCGTGGTGCCTTCCGCGAGGTCGGGGAGTTTGAAGATGTATTCGCTCATCCTGCCTCCATAACCTTGCGGATCCCGGCGGCCACGCGCTTCTGGCCGGGGAAGTATTTCCATTCGAAAGCGTGGGGGTAGGGCGTATCCCAGCCCGTCACCCGCTCGATGGGCGCTTCCAGGTAATAGAAGCAGGCTTCCTGGATGCTCGCCGTCAGCTCCGCCCCGTAGCCGCTGAAGCGGGTGGCCTCGTGGGCGATCAGGCAGCGCCCGGTCTTGCAGACCGACTCGGCGATGGTGTCGATGTCGAGCGGCATCAGGGTACGCACGTCGATGATCTCGGCATTCACGCCGGCGAGCTCGGCCGCCGCCCGGGCCACGTGCACGATAGTGCCGTAGGTGACGATGGTGAGATCCTCGCCCGCCGTCACGACGTCGGCCTTCGACAGCGCCACGGTGTAGTAGTCCTCCGGAACCTCGCCCTTGGGGTGGTTGGACCAGGACAGCGCCGGCTTGTCGGGGTCGCCGTCGAAGGGGCCATGGTAGATGCGCTTCGGCTCGAAGAACACCACCGGATCCGGCGACTCGATGGCGCTGATCAGCAGGCCCTTGGCGTCGTACGGGTTCGACGGCATTACGGTCTTGATGCCGCTCACGTGGGTGAAGATGCCTTCCGGGCTCTGGGAGTGGGTCTGTCCGCCCCGGATGCCGCCGCCGCAGGGCGTACGGATGGTCACCGGCGCGTCGAAGTCGCCGCCGGTCCGGTACCGGATGCGGGCGAGTTCGCTCACCACCTGGTCGAAGCCCGGGTAGATGTAGTCGGCGAACTGGATCTCGGCCACCGGCTTCAGTCCGTTCACGGCCATGCCGATGGCGGCGCCGATGATGCCGCCCTCGGCGATGGGCGCGTCGATCACCCGGTGTTCGCCGTATTTTCTCTGCAGGCCGTCCGTGCAGCGGAACACGCCGCCAAAATAGCCCACGTCCTCGCCCATGACGATGACGTCGGGGTTCTTCTCCATCATCACGTCCATCGCCGAACGGATGGCCTGCACCATGGTCATCTGTGCCATGACTCAGTCCTCCTCCTCGAGTTCGAGCAACTGCCGCCGCTGGGCTTCCAGATGCGGCGGCGTCTCGGCGAAGACGTCGTCGAACATCTCCGACGGATCCAGCCAGGGACCTTCCGTCATCGTGCCGTAGGTCTGGGCCTCCTTCCATGCGGCGGAAACTTTCTGCTTCAGTTCGTCGCGCAGTGCCTGGTGCTTGTCCTCGGACCAGTGGCCGATGGCGATCAGGTGGTCCTTCAGGCGGTCGATGGGGTCGCCCAGCGGGAAGGCCGACCATTCGTCCTTCGGCCGGTACTTCGAGGGATCGTCACTGGTGGAGTGGGCGCCGCCCCGGTAGGTGACGTGCTCGATGAGGGTGGGCCCGCCGCCGCGCCGGGCGCGTTCTGCCGCCCACAGGGTGACGGCGTAGACGGCCAGCAGGTCGTTGCCATCCACCCGGATGCCCGGTACGCCGAGGCCGAGGCCGCGGGCCGCGAACGGCCGCCGCTCGCCGCCGGCGAAGCCCTGGAAGGTGGAGATGGCCCACTGGTTGTTCACCACGTTAAGGATGACCGGCGCCTGGTAGACGGCGGCGAAGGTGAGCGCGTGGTGGAAATCGGCCTCCGCCGTGCTGCCGTCGCCGAGCCAGCTGGTGGCCACGTGGTCCTCGCCCTTGATGGCCGCCGCCATGGCCCAGCCGACGGCGTGCGGGTACTGGGTGGCCAGGTTGCCGGAGACGGAGAAGATGTTGCCGTCCCGGCTGTGGTACATGATGGGCATCTGCCTGCCCTTGCACATGTCCCGGGTATTGGACAGGCACTGGGACATGAGGTCGACGAGCTTCGTGCCGCGGTACAGGAACAGCGCCTGGCTGCGGTAGGAGGGGAAGCACATGTCGCCGGGCCTGAGCGCCATGCCCTGGCCGATGGAGACCGCCTCCTCGCCGAGGGACTGCACGTAGAAGGAGATGCGGCCCTGGCGCTGGGCCTGCCACATGCGCTCGTCGAAGACCCGGGTGAGCAGCATCCAGCGCAGCGCGCGCTGCAGCTCGGCGGCATCGATATCCGGGTCCCAGGGTCCCACGGCCTTGTGCTCGTCGTCCAGTACCCGGACCAGGCCCATGGCGAGATAGTCGAGCTCCCGCGTGCGCGCGTCGATGGGCGGCTTCGCGTGGGCGCCCGCGGGCTCCAGTTGGAGATAGCTGAAATCCGGCTCCTCGCCGGGACGTGCCGCGGGGTGCGGTATGTGCAGGCGTGACTTCTTTGTCATGCGTCGAGGATCCCTCCTGAGATTCTCATGAAACCTGTCGGTCGGCTGGTGCCGCGTCCTCCGCGGGCCGGGCCGCCGCCGGGGCGCCGGCGACGATGCGCCGGGCGAGTTCGTCGGCGACCTCGTTCGTGGGCCGTCCGGTCTTCTCCGCCTCGGCGAAGATCGCGTGCAGGCGGTCCGGGATGCGGCTTATCTCGGTGCGCACCTCTTCCCTGGAGCTGCGGCCCAGGTACTCGCGCGCCACGCTGATGACGCCGCCGGCGTTGATCACGTAGTCCGGTGCGTACAGGATGCCCCGTGCGGCCAGACGCGCGCCGTCGCCCGCGGTGGAGAGCTGGTTGTTCGCCCCGCCGGCCACGATACTCACCCTGAGTCCGGGGATGCTGGCGGAGGTGAGGATGTTCCCCAGCGCACAGGGCGCCAGCACCTCCGCTTCCGTCGTCAGGAGGTCGCCGACGGGTACCACCTCGGCACCCAGTTCTTCCCGCGCTCGTTCGGCGCTGCGCCGGTTGACGTCGGCAACGATCAGCCTGGCGCCGGCGTCGCGGAGCAGCCGGCACAGGTGCAAGCCTACGTGGCCGACGCCCTGCACGGCCACGCGGATGCCGTCGAGCGAGTCCGTGCCGAGCTTCGTCTCGACGGCGGCGCGGATGCCGAGGAAGAGACCCAGCGCCGTCCAGGGCGAGGGGTCGCCGCCGGCGCTCTCGCCGCTCTGAGGCAGGCCGGAGACGAATTCGGTCTCGGTGCGCACGGCCCGCATGTCGTCCACGCTGATGCCCACGTCCTCCGCCGTGATGTAGCGGCCTCCCAGCGAGGCCACGGCGCGGCCGAAGGCGGCGAACAGCGCGGGCGACTTCGGCGCCCGGTCGCTGGCCAGGATGACCGACTTGCCGCCCCCGAAGGGCAGTCCGGCGATAGCGTTCTTGTAGGTCATCCCACGGGACAGGCGCAGCGCGTCGGTCAGCGCATCGGCATCGCTGGCGTAGCCCCAGCGGCGGCAGCCGCCGGCCGCCGGGCCCAGCGCCGTGGAATGCACGGCGATGATGGCCTCCAGCCCGGAGGCGGGGTCGCAGAAATGATGGATCGATTCGTGCTGATCGAATTCGGGATGATCGAAAACGCTCACCGGCTGCCCCCTGCAGTGTGTAACCTTCAAATATATCCCGGTGAAAGGGAATTATTTCTGATTTTTGATTGGCATCGATGACGATTTGCGCATAATAAATGCGTCAAAATCTGCCAGAACGGTTTCTTCATGCAGGCTATCGATCTCGACAAGACCGACCGTCAGATCCTCAATCTCCTTCAGACGGAGCCGGGAATCAATGCCTCGGCCATCGGCGAGGCCATCGGGCTGTCCCAGTCCGCCTGCTGGCGGCGGATACAGCGCCTGCGCGAGGCCGGCGTGATCCGGGACCAGGCCGCGGTGCTGGATGCCGAGAAGGTGGGGCTGAACACGACGGTGTTCGCGCTGGTGAAGCTCACTTCCCACGGCCGCAGCAACCTGTCCGCCTTCGCCGACGCCGTGCGCGCCTTCCCGGAGGTGCAGGAATGCTACCTGCTCATGGGCACCGTGGACTTCCTGCTGCGCATCGTCGCCGAGGACATCAAGGCCTACGAGCGCTTCTTCTTCGACAAGCTCTCCCAGGTGCCGGGCGTGCAGGAGATCACTTCCAATATCGCGCTGTCGCGCATCAAGCACACGACGGTGCTGCCGCTGTAGCGCCCGTCAGAGCACGGTGGCGACGGACTCCACGAAGTAGTCGATGTTGTCTGCGTTCAGCGAGGCGACGTTGATGCGGCCGGAGTCCACCATGTAGATGGAGAACTCGTCGCGCAGCCGATGCACCTGCTCCACCGACAGCCCCATGAACGAGAACATACCGGACTGGCGCTCCATGAAGGAGAAGTCGCGCTCTACCCCGGCCTCGCGGAACTTCTCGGCCAGCACCCGGCGCAGGCCGTTGATGCGGTCGCGCATGCCGGCCACTTCCTCCTCCCAGAGACTGCGCAGGTCGTCGGAGTGCAGGATGATGTCGATGACCGCGGGGCCGTGCGCGGGCGGCATCGAGTAGTTCGCGCGCGTGAGCTTGTTGATGACCGTCTCGACGGCGCTCGCCCGGTCGGGGTTCTCGCTGACCACGGAGATGGCGCCGACCCGGTCCCGGTACATGGCGAAGTTCTTCGAGCACGACATGGCGACGATGACCTCCGGGCAGCGTTCCGCGAAAAGGCGGACGGCCAGGCAGTCTTCCTCCAGCCCACGCTCGAACCCCATGTAGGCGATGTCGATCACCGGCGTGAAGCCCTTATCGGCCGCCAGGTCCGCGATTTCGTGCCACTGGTCGGGGTCGGGCGAGACGCCGCAAGGGTTGTGGCAGCAGGCATGGAACAGCACGGCGTCGCCCGGGCCGCGGCGGCCGATGGCCTCCATCATGTCCTCGTAGCGCAGTGAGCTGTGTTCCGGGTCGAAATAAGGGTAGCTGTGCATCTCGAGGCCGGCGGCGGGGAACAGCGCCAGGTGATTGCCCCAGGTGGGGTTACTCGCCCAGAGGGCGGTCTGGGGGCTGGCAGAGTGGATCAGGTCTCCGGCCACCCGCAGCCCGCCGGTGCCGCCCGGTGTCTGGATGGTGCGCACGCGCCCCGCCCGGACCACGTCGCTGTCGGCGCCGAAGAGCACCCGGGTGATGCCCTCGTTGAATCCTGCCACGCCTGCCGGCCCGAGGTAGGCCTTGCTGGACTCGGTCTCGAGCAGGCGGCGCTCCGCCTCGTGCACGCAGCCGAGTATCGGCGTCTCGCCGTCCTCGTTGCGGTAGACGCCGATGCCGAGGTCGACTTTCTTCGGGTTGGTATCGGCGGCGTAGGCGGCGATGATGCCGAGGATGGGGTCGGGCGCGACGGCCTTGAGTTGTTCGAACATGTTCTTCCGTTTCTTCGTCTTGTGCGCTCCGCCGGGCGGCCGGCAGCGCGGTTCTCTGGCCGGGTCGGCGGCCTGCCCGGTGGTCTGTCTTATGGCGTAGGATAACGCGAACCCGGCGCTTGTGCCCGGCCCGCCGCCCAGTTGCCGCGGAACTTAGGCCGCCATTCCAGCACGGCCGTCCCGGCTGTGATCGTACCGGGCCGGCTGCTATCCTTTCGCGACCCCGAACTACCGAGGAACCCGCATGCCCGGACTCCGTCCGGAGGTCGATCCCGACGGCCTCCTAGAGTACTCCGTTGTCTTTACGGACCGCTCGCTGAACCACATGTCGGCGGCGTTCCAGCAGGTGATGAACGATATCTCCTCGGGGCTGAAGTCTGTCTACGCCGCGGATGCCGTGGTGCTCGTGCCCGGCGGCGGCACCTTCGCCATGGAGGCGGTGGCGCGACAGTTCGCCGCCGGCCGCCACTGCCTGATCGTGCGCAACGGCTGGTTCAGCTATCGCTGGACCCAGATCATGGAGATGGGCGGCTTCGCCGCGGGCTCGACGGTGCTCACGGCCCGTCAGACCGGGGAGGGCGCCCGGGCGCCGTTCGCACCGCCGCCCGTCGACGAGGTCGTCGGTCGCATACGCGCCGAACGGCCTGCGGTGGTCTTCGCCCCGCACGTGGAGACCTCGGCCGGCCTGCTGCTGCCCGATGACTACCTTCGCGCCGTCGCCGACGCCGTGCACGAGGCCGGCGGGCTGTTCGTGCTCGACTCGGTGGCCTCCGGCTGCCTGTGGGTGGACATGCGGGCCGTCGGCGTCGACGTGCTGATCAGCGCGCCCCAGAAGGGCTGGAGCTCCACCCCGTGCGCCGGCCTGGTGATGCTGAGCGAGCGGGCCCGCGAGTTCGCGGAGACGAGCACGAGTACCAGCTTCGCCTGCGACCTGAAGAAATGGCTGCAGATCATGCAGACCTACGAGAACGGCGGCCATGCCTACCACGCGACGATGCCCACGGACGGACTGCGCCAGTTCCGCGACACCCTGCGCGAGACCGCCAGCTTCGGCTTCGAGGCGGCCCGCCAGGCCCAGCTGGAACTCGGCCACCGGGTGAGGGTCCTGCTGGAAGAGGCGGGTTTCGCGAGCGTGGCCGCGCCCGGTTTCCAGGCGCCGGGCGTAGTGGTCTCCTACACGGGCGATCCGGCCATCCAGAACGGCAGCCGCTTCGCCGAGCGGGGTCTGCAGATCGCGGCCGGGGTGCCGCTGATGTGCGGTGAGCCGGAGGACTACCGCAGCTTCCGCATCGGGCTGTTCGGACTGGACAAGCTGGCGGATATCGGCGGCACCGTGGATCGTCTGCGCAAGGCGCTGGAGAGCCCGTGACCGGGAGCGCAGAGCCGGGGCGGCCGGCCCGCGAGTTCATCCTGACGCTGCACTGCCCGGACCGGCCCGGCATCCTCGCCGCCGTCACCGGCGTGCTGGCGGAGCAGGGCGGCGACGTCCGCGATGCGCAGTCCTTCGCCGACGACAGCACCGACGAGTTCTTCGTGCGCATGCACCTCCTGCTGCCCTCCGACGAGGCGGCCGCGGCCTTTGGCGACGGCATCGGCGAGCTCGCGGTGCGCCTCGGGATCGGCTGGGAGCTGCACGACTGCGCGGTACCACCGCGCATCATGATCATGGTCTCGAAGTTCGACCATTGCCTGCGGGATCTGCTGCACCGGCGCGAGACCGGCGCCCTCAAGGCGGAAATTCCGCTGGTGGTCTCCAACCACGAGGATGCCCGCAGCCTTGCCGAATGGCACGGCGTCCGCTACGTGCATCTGCCGGTCTCGCCGGAGAACCGGGCGGAGCAGGAAGCCGGGGTGCTCGGCCTCGTCGGCGAGCACCGTATCGATCTCGTAGTGCTCGCCCGCTACATGCAGATTCTGTCCGGCGAACTGGCCGGCGCGCTGCGAGGGCGCTGCATCAACATACACCACTCGTTCCTGCCCAGCTTCAAGGGCGCGATGCCCTACCGGCAGGCCCACGAGCGGGGCGTGAAGCTGATCGGCGCCACCGCGCACTACGTCACCGAGGACCTGGACGAGGGGCCGATCATCGAGCAGGACGTGCGGCGCGTGACCCACGCCACCACCGAGGCGGAGATGACGGGCATCGGGCGGGAGACGGAGGCCAGCGTGCTCGCCCGGGCCGTGCGCTGGCACGTCGAGCACCGCATCCTGCTGAACGGCGCAAAGACTGTGGTCTTTGGCTAGTTTCCCCCGCGGGTAGTGCCCGACCCCTGGAGGTAGATCCAGGGCCGCTTCGCCCGGTCGCGCCCGCGGAAGGCCCGGATCTTCTCGTCCAGCTGCATGGTCTTCGCGATCGGATCGAGCCCTTCCAGCAGCATCTCCTTGTCGCCCTCGCCGATGTCGAAAGGATAGTCCGCGCCGGCCGCGTCGGTGACCGTCTGGCCGGGCAGGTCGACGGTCACCTGCTGGTTGGGCTCGGCGTCCACGTGCAGCGCGATCGCCTCGATGTCCGGCTCGGCCAGGCGCACCGGCAGGATGCCGTTGCGAACGCAGTTACCGTAGAAGATGGAACCGAAACTCGGTGCGATGACGGCGCGGAAGCCGAAGTCTTTCAGCGCCCATACCGCGTGCTCCCGCGAGGAGCCGCAGCCGAAGTTCTCGCCGGCCAGCAGGATGGTGGCGTGGCGGAAAGGTTCGCGGTTCAGCACGAAGTCCGGCTCCTCCTCCCGGGCAGCCACGTCCCGGTAGCGCCAGTTCGCGAACAGGCCCTCGCCCAGCCCTTCCTTCGACACCCGTTTCATCTCGCGGCTGGGTATGATGGCGTCGGTGTCGATGTTGATGCCGAGGAGCGGCGCGGCGATACCGCTGTGGGTCACGAACGGTTCCATCTCACTCGCTCTCCCGCGCGAACTCGCGCACGTCGGCGATGCGGCCGGCGACGGCGGACGCGGCCACCGTGGCCGGGCTGGCGAGGTGGGAGCGCGCGCCCGGGCCCTGCCGGTTCTCGAAGTTGCGGTTGGTGCTGGTGATCACCCGTTCCCCGCGGCCGAAATGCTCACCGCCGGCGAAGAAACACATGGAGCAGCCGGACTCTCGCCATTCGAAACCGGCGGCGGTGAAGACCTCGTCCAGCCCTTCCGCCTCGGCCGCCGCCTTGACTCGGGTGGAGCCGGGCACGCAGATGGCCTTCACGCCGTCGGCCACGCGCCGGCCGCGCAGCACGTCGGCCGCCGCGCGCAGGTCGGTGAGCCGGCTGTTGGTGCAAGAGCCGATGAAGGCGGCGTCGATGGGCGTGTCCGCCAGGGTCCGGCCGGGCGCGAGCGCCATGTAGTCCAGCGCCCGCTGCATGGCCTTGCGCCGGTTGGCGTCGGGCTCGTCGGCGGGATCCGGGATGCGGCCGTCGACGGCGATCTCGTGCTGGGGGCTGGTGCCCCAGGTGACCTGGGGCACGATGTCCGCCGCGTCGATCACGATCTCCCGGTCGAACACCGCGTCCTCGTCGCTGGCCAGCGAGCGCCAGTGGGCGACGGCGCGTTCCCAGTCGTCGCCGCCCGGAGCAAAGGGCCGTCCGCGGACGTACTCGAACGTCTTGTCGTCGGGTGCGACGATGCCGCTCCAGGCACCGAACTCCACGGTCATGTTGCAGAGTGTGAGACGGGCCTCGATGTCCAGGTTGCGCACCGCTTCGCCTGCGAACTCCACCACGTAGCCCACGCCGCCGCCGGCGGTGTGCCCGCCGATCAGCGCCAGGATCATGTCCTTCGCGGTGACACCGAAGGGCAGACGCCCGGAATAGGTGATTCGCATCTGCTTCGGCTTCGTGACGGCCAGCGTCTTCGTGGCCAGCGCGTGCTCCGCCTCGGTGGAGCCGATACCCCAGGCGAGCGCACCGAGCCCGCCCACCGTGCCGGTGTGGCTGTCCGGGCAGACGAGGGTAACGCCGGGCAACGCGATGCCCTGTTCGGGCGAGACCACGTGCACGATGCCCTGGCTGGGGTCGCCGATGTCGAAGCAGCGTATGCCGGCGGCGTTCGCCGCGGCCCGGGTGGAGGTGATGAACTCGGTGCCACCGGGCATGGTCGTTACGTCGGAGCGCCCGGGGAAGGTATCGACGATGTGATCCATGGTGCAGAACACCTGTTCCGGGTCCCGCACACGGCGCCCGGCCGCCTCCAGGCCCCTGAGCGCAATGCTGCCCGTGCGCTCGTGCAGGAAGATGCGGTCGATGTAGAGCAGGGTAGTGCCGTCGCCAGGATCACCGATCTCGGCGACGGCGTGCTGCGACCAGATTTTTTCGGCCAGTGTGCGGCCCATGGAGTCTCCGTCTTGATTCTCGTCCCGAATATCACAAGATAGGGGCACTATTGTAGCGCCTCGCCATTGCATGAATCTGTTCTTCGACCTCGACGGCACCCTCACCGATCCCCGCGAGGGCATCACCCGCTGTATCGCCCACGCGCTCGGCAAGATGGGCAGGCAGCCGCCGCCGCTCGCCTCGCTGGAGCGCTACATCGGGCCGTCCCTGTTCCTGAGCTTCCGTGAACTGCTGGAGACGGAGGACGAGGATCGGGTGCGCGCGGCGGTGGCGGCGTACCGGGAGCGCTACACCGGTACGGGCCTGTACGAGAACCGGCTCCACGAGGGCATCCCGGCCGTGCTGGACGGTTTCCGCCGCCACGGTCACCGGATGCTCGTGGTGACGACCAAGCCGACCGTATTCGCCCGCAGGGTGGTCCGGCATTTCGGGCTGGCGGACTGCTTCGCGGAGGTCGTAGGCGCCCATCTGGACGGCAGCCGCTCCGACAAGTCGGAGCTGATCGGCCATGCGCTGGAGCATCACGGACTGGCCGCCGCCCACTGCGTCATGATCGGCGATCGGCGCGACGACATGCGGGGTGCACGGCGCACGGGCATTCGTTCGATCGGGGTGCTGTGGGGCTTCGGCAGCGCCGCCGAGCTGCGGGAGGCGGGCGCGGGTGCGCTGTGTGAGCGCCCGTCGGAGTTGCCGGCGCAGGTTGGCGCGCTCGTGGTGCGAAAAAGGCGCGCTTAGGCGCGTTCTCCCGCGGCGCTTCCGCTGCCGGAGCGGACCGGCCCGGTGCAGGGGCTGCCTGCGGGAAGCCGGCGCGCGCCGTACTACCGCCACCCGGACCGTTGACAATTCACTGGACAAATCAATCGCTTAGCCTCAGATTGTATACAATCCGGCTGGTTTGCCGATGGCGGTCCCGTCCCTCGCGGGGCCGTGCCCGGCGCCGGCCGGGCCCGTTGTGCGTCTGCGACAATTGCGTATTGCTTTGAAAACGCGGGTAGGATGAGGCAGGATGCTCGCAACGGGGGATCGATGCGTTGCGGATTTGCACGGATGAGCCGAAACGTCTGATTGTTCGATTATTTTTGAGCAGGGGAGTATCCATGAGCAAATCTATCCGACCCGGGCTGATCCTCGGCACAGCCCTGCCGGTACTGCTGGCACCTTTGTTGTTTTCCGCGAGCGCGAATGCGCAGGTGGAGGAGATTATCGTGACCGCCGAGCGCCGGGAGGCATCCATCCAGGATGTTCCGGTGGCGGTCAGTGCATACAATGACCAGACGCTGGAGGCGCTGCAGGTCGAGGACACACTGGACCTGATCAACGTAGTCCCCAATCTGTTCGGCGGCCAGAACACCGGCATCGGCAGCGCGAACATGTACTACATGCGGGCGCAGGGCAATGACGAGTCCATCTCCACCTTCGATCCGCCGGTGGGTACCTATATCGACGGCGTCTACGTCTCCCGCCAGAACGCCAATAACTTCACGCTGTTCGACGTCGAGCGCATCGAAGTGCTGCGCGGACCGCAGGGGACCCTGTTCGGCCGCAACACCACGGGCGGCGCCATCAACGTGATACTGAAGGATCCGTCTCCAGAGCAGGGCGGTTTCGTGGAGGCCGGCTTCGGCCGTTTCGGCGAGTACCGGCTGCGAGGCACCGTGGATCTCCCCGTGAACGATACGCTCCTGACCAAGTTCTCCGCCTATCATATTCAGAACGACGGCTGGCTGGAAAACCGCAACCCGTCCGTGGGCGGCGACTACAACGTACGCGACAGCATCGGGCTGCGGGCGGACTTGCGCTACATGCCGACGGCGCTGCTGACCTGGGACCTGGCGCTGGAGTACATCGACGACGAGGCCGGCAACATCCACGGCGACCTGGACGGGGACGACCGGGTGTCGACTTCGGTGGCGCCGCTCGGCGCGCCAACGACGGCCTTCGACTTCCTGAACTTCAGCATCACCGGCTCTTTCGTGCCGCTGAGCTACCAGCAGAAAGCGGATTACAGCAGCGTCTCCGAGACCACGAGCATCATCTCGGACCTGAACTACACGACGGATGCGGGGGAACTCGAGTTCATCCTGGGCTGGCGGGACCTGGAGCAGGACTTCTTCCTGAATTTCCCGAACGCGCCGGGAGACAACGACGACTTCTTCTGGATCGACAACAACGCCGTGCACGAGCAGTTCACCGCCGAGATCAAGTGGTCGGCCCGCTACTTCGACGACAGGCTCGACTTCGTCTCCGGCGTCTTCTACCTGACCGAGGACAACGAGACCGACTTCGCCGACTGGTTGCTGGGCTCCTTCGTCCTCGCCGACCGGGTGATGGAGAACACCACCGACAGCTGGGCCGTGTACGCCCAGGGCGACTACGCGCTTTCGGACAAGTGGACGCTGACCCTCGGCGCCCGCTACACGGACGAACAGAAAGAGATCGCCATCACGGACAATCTCGGCCCCCGCGGCGTGATCGCGGCGCCGTTGACCCTGGAGACCGAGAACCTGATCGCCGCCGGTATCCCGGTGGAACAGGAGGAGTCCATCGTCACGCCGCGTGTCGCGCTGAAATACGATTATTCCGACGAGCTCATGGTCTACGCCTCGGCGACCCGCGGCTTCAAGTCGGGCGGCTGGAATGCGCGCGAGGCCACCGCGCCCGCGATGCAGCCCTTCGGCCCCGAGAAGCTCTGGGCCTACGAACTCGGCTTCCGTGCCGACATGTTCGGTGACCTGGTGCGGGCCAACGGTACGCTGTTCTACACCGATTTGGAGGACCTGCAGACCACCTCGGCGGCGGCGGGCGACTTCCTGACCACCAACGCGGGCGGGCTGGAGGTCACCGGCTTCGAGCTGGAGGTGAACGCCGTCCCCACCGACTGGCTGAACGTGTTCGTCTCGCTGGGGCTGCAGGACGCCGAGTACGTCGACATCCAGGACCAGATCGACACCTGCACGGTGCCCAACACGGAGATCGCGGCGCTCGACGGCAATTGCGACGTTGCGGATCCGAAGCGGTCGCCCGACTGGACGCTGACCGTCGGCACCTTCCTGAACTTTCCCATCGCCGGGCTGGGTGCCTCGCTGCAGCCGAACATCTCCGCCCGCTTCATCGGCCCGAACGTCGTCGGCACCCGTCAGCTGGGCGAGAATGACACCGAAGTGATCACCAACGCCGGCGTCGCGCTGGTGGACGACGAGGGCGTCTGGTCGATCACTGCGGAGTGCAACAACTGCTCGGACGAGGAATACATCACCTCGTTCCTCTTCACCAACTACTGGACGCCGCCGATGACCTGGCAGGTACGCGGCCGCTGGAATTTCGGCGCGCGTTGAGGCGCGAGCCGCCGGCATCCGCCGGTTCCGCCGATCCGGGAAAACACCCCTTCTGCGGGGCGCTTTCTTTTCGGGCCGCGCCGCGGAGAAGGGCGGGAACAGCCGGCGGGCCGTGCCCGGTCAGGTCAGGCGTTCCAGCACCTTCACGAACTCGGCCGGGTCCGGGCGTTCGCGGGGATCCCGCGAGCGGTAGGCGTAGCGGATGATGCCCTCGCTGTCGACCACCACCGAGACCGGCCGCAGGGTGTCAGGGCCGAAATCGGCCCGCTGTTCCTCCGGCACGCCGCCGGGGTGGACGATGCCGAGTGTCTCCGCGGCGTTCAGGCCGGGATCCAGCCAGAAGGTGAAGTCCACATCGAAGAGGTCGGCCACCCGCCGCGTGGTCTGCTGCGGCTCCGGCACCACCAGGATCAGCCGGGCGCCCAGTTCGTTGATGCGCCGGTAGTGGCGGGTCAGGCCCTCTACCTGGGATGAGCAGAAGGGGCACCAGTTGCCGCGCAGGAAGATGATGACGGCGGGCAGGCCGCGCAGGTCCGTGGGACCTGCCGGCTCGCCGTCCTCGGTGCGCACGGTGAAATCGGGGATGCGGCGCCCGCGCACGAGGCGGTGGCCTGCCTGCCCCCGCCGGCGGCGAAGAAACCATGCCGCGAGGCCTGCCGCGAGCAGCAGGGCGACGACCATTGCCGTGACCTTTGCCGTGTCCATCTGCACCTCAACCGCCCCCCCGAGCGCTCTCGCGCCAAGAGGCATTCTAAGGCTTTACCCGGAAGCGGGAAAACGCGAGCATCGGTCGCCGGTTCGACAGGCACGCGCTGTCGTGACCGGACGGACCCGCACGGGCACCCGACGGTTGCGGTGGCGACAAGGGGATGGACGATGGACTTCGAGATTCCGGCAGCGGTGCGGGAGAAGCTGGCGGCGCTGGACCGC
>CAZRSA010000024.1:0-26770 GCA_964602525.1 uncultured Woeseiaceae bacterium | reverse complement strand
ACTGCGGCATGACCCTCGACGACCTGCGCCCGGCATCGGCCGATGCGAGCTTCCGTCGCTACTTCCGCATCGTCAGCGGGGGGCAGAGTCACATCGTCATGGACGCGCCGCCCGCCCGGGAAGACAGCGAGCCCTTCGTGCGCATCGCGGGCTGGCTCTACGCCATCGGCCTCACCGCCCCGCGGGTGCTCGAGGCCGACCTCGCGGCCGGGTTCCTGCTGCTGACGGACCTGGGGGACGAGCTCTACCTCAAGCGCCTCGAGGCCGAACCGGAGGAGGCCGACCGGCTGTACGCCGCGGCCCTGCGCGCGCTGGTCCGCCTGCAGCGGGGCGGCGCACGCTACGCCACGGAGCTGCCGCCCTACGACCGGGATTTTCTGCACACCGAGATGGCCCTGTTTCGGGAATGGCTGTGCGGCCGGCACCTGGCGCTGGAATGGTCGGCGGCCGACGAGGCCGGCTGGCGCGAGCTCACCGACGCACTCGCCGCGAGTGCGCTTGCCCAGCCGCGTGTATTCGTCCACCGGGACTACCACTCCCGCAACCTGATGGTGACGCGGGCGCAGCCGGGCATTCTCGACTTCCAGGATGCGATGCACGGCCCGATGACCTACGACCTGGTCTCGCTGCTGAAGGACTGCTACATCACGTGGCCACGGCAGCGGGTGCTCGGCTGGATTGCCGACTACCGGGAAGAGGCCCGGTCGGCAGGCCTGCCGGTCGACGGTGACGACGCCGGATTCCTGCGTGCCTTCGACCTGATGGGTGTACAGCGGCACCTGAAGGCCGCGGGCATTTTCGCCCGGCTCTGGCACCGGGACGGCAAGCCGGGCTACCTGGCCGACGTACCGCGGACGCTCGCCTACGTAACCGCCCTCGGCGACGACTACCCGGAGCTCGGCTGGCTGTGTGCCCTGCTGACGGACCGGGTGCTGCCCGCCCTGCCCGGTCGCGCGCCGTGAACCCGACCCGGGCGATGATCCTCGCCGCCGGGCGGGGCGAGCGTCTGCGGCCGCTGACCGACTCGATACCCAAGCCGCTGGTGGAGGCGGGCGGCGAGACGCTGATCGAGCGCCACATCCGTGCCCTGGCCCGGGCCGGCGTCGCGGAGATCGCGGTCAACCTGGCCTGGCTCGGCGGACGCATCGTCGAGCGTCTCGGGCAGGGCAGCCGTTACGGGGTCACGCTGGTCTACAGCGCGGAGGGCGAGACGGCGCTCGATACCGGCGGCGGCATCCGCCGCGCGCTGCCGCTGCTCGGGCGGGAGCCGTTCTGGGTGGTGAACGCGGACATCCATACCGACTACGATTTCGCCGCCGCGCCGCCGCAGGGCGACGCCCTGGCCTCGCTGGTGCTGGTGCCGAACCCGGAGCACAATCCGCGCGGAGACTTCACGCTGGAGGACGGCCTGGTGGGCAGCGCTACGGGGAAGCGCTACACGTTCGCGGGCATAGGGCGGTACCGACCGGAGTTCTTCGCCGGTTGCGCGGAAGGGATCTTCTCGCTGGCCCCGCTGATTCGGGAGCATGCGGCCGCGGGGCGGGTGCGGGGCGAGCTCCACACCGGCTCCTGGCACGACCCGGGCACGCCGGTGCGCCTGGCGGAGCTGCGCAGGCGTCTGGGGCGCTAGCGCTCCGTCGGCCGGCGCCGCGCCGCGGTCGGCGCCTCGTAGCCCAGCTCCTCGCAGAGCGGGCCGAGCAGCCGGTCCGCCACGGCATCCAGGTCCGCGGGTCCGCCCAGGCGGGCGAGATCGGTCATCTCCAGTCCCTGGTAGCCGCAGGGGTTGATGCGTGAGAAGGGCTCCAGGTCCATGTCCACGTTCAGGGCCATGCCGTGGTAGCTGGCGCCCCGGCGGATGCGCAGGCCGATGCTTGCGAGCTTGCGGCCGCCCACATACACACCGGGTGCATCCCGCCGGCCGGCCGCCTCGATACCGAACGCCGCCACCATCCGCATCACCGCGGTCTCGAGGGCGCACACCAGCCGCCGCACGCCTATGCCCGCCCGGCGGATGTCGATCAGCGGGTAGATCATGAGTTGCCCCGGGCCGTGATAGGTGACCTGACCGCCCCGGTCGATGTGCACGACGGGGATGTCGCCCGGGGCCAGCACGTGCTCGCGGCTGCCGGCCAGTCCCAGGGTGAAGACCGGCGGGTGCTCGGTGAACCAGATCTCGTCGCCGGTGTCCTCGTCGCGCTCGTCCGTATGCCGCTGCATCGCCTGCCACAGCGGCTCGTAGTCGCGGCGGCCGAGCCGGCGCACCGTCAGCGTACGCCCACCGGCGCGGGCGATGACCGGTTCCGCCGTCACAGTACCACCAGCACCCGCTCGCTGGAGCTCAGCCGCCGGTACAGCGAGTCCAGCTGCTCCCTGCTCTCCGCCCGCACGGTGACCGTGACCGACAGGAAGCGCCCGTTGCGACTCGGCTGGGTGGTCACCGCCTCCTCGGGCAGGGGGCCGATCTCGGCCTCCACGATGGCCAGGGCCTCGCTGCGGAAATCGTCGTCCTCGTCCCTGCCCATGACCTTGATGGGGAAGTCGCAGGGGAACTCGAGCAGGCTGTCCTCGTTGCTGGTCATGCTGGCGGCGAACCATGGTGCGCTTGCTGATAGAGACGGAACAGGCGGCGCCAGAACGGTCCCGGCGTACCCGTGCCTATGATGGTGTCATCGACCCGGCCCACCGGTACGAGTTCCCGGCTGCTGGCCAGCATGATCACCTCGTCGGCCCCGAGCAGCTCCTCGACGCTGAAGCGTCGCCGTGCCCGGGGGATGTCTTCCCTCTCGGCGATGACCCAGACGAGCTGCAGGGTGACGCTCGGCAGCACGGAGGGGTCCGGCGGTGGCGCCAGCAGCGTGCCCCCGGTGACGATGGCGATGGTGCTGGCGGCCCCTTCGGTGACCCAGCCGTCACGGTGCAGGACGGCCTCTGCCGAGTGGCGCTCCGCGGCCTCCTGGCGCGCCAGCACGTTCGCCAGCAGCGAAGTCGACTTGATGTCGCAGCGCGCCCAGCGCCGGTCGGGGACCAGCGCCGCGGCCACCCCTTCCGGGAAGTCGGACTCCTGCGGGGGACGCCAGTGCATGGCCATGGCGAGCACCGTCGGCTGCGCTGCCGCCGGGAAACGGTGATCGCGTCCGGTGTCCGCGCCGCGGCTCACCTGCAGATACAGGAGCATGTCGCCGCCGCCGTTGGCCTCGATCAGGCGCGCGAACAGGCGCTCCCAGGCCGCCTCGTCGTTCGGGTTGCGGATGCCGGTCGCCTCGAGGCTGCGCCCGAGGCGGGCCAGGTGCTCGGCCTCGCCCACGATACGCCCGCCGCATACGGGCATGGCCTCGTAGACCGCGTCCCCGAACAGAAAGCCCCGATCCAGCGGCGAGATACGGGCCTCCCCGAGCGGGACGATCTCCCCGTCGAGCCAGATCCTGGGCAGGAGTTCGGCCATTGCTGCTACCGGCGCGCCGTTGGACCCGGGCTCATTCGAACCAGAGCATGACCTCGTCGCTAAGACGCTGCCAGAGCGTCCCTTCCGCGACGGGGGCGAGCGCGGCCAGCGGCATGGCGGCCAGCAGCTGGTCGTCAAGTTCTATGCGCAGCTCGCCGAGGGTCTGGCCCTCGTCGACCGGCGCGATGACGGTGGCGGGCATCTCGATCAGCGGCTGCAGGCGGTCGTAAGTGCCCCGCGGGATGGTAACGAACAGATCTCGGGAGACGCCCAGCGGCGCCGCCTCCGTGGCGCCCTTCCAGACCCTGGCCGTCTCCACGACGTCGCCGGCCGCAAACAGGCGGTGGGTCTCGAAGAAGCGGAATCCGTAGTTGAGCAGGGCCTGGCTCGCATCGGTGCGCACCCGGGCGCTCGGCGAGCCCATCACCACCGAGATCAGCCGCATGTCGTCGCGCACGGCAGAGGCCACGAGGCAGTAGCCGGCGGCGTCGGTATGACCCGTCTTGAAGCCGTCCACTGTCGGGTCCCGCCAGAGTAGCCGGTTGCGGTTGCGCTGGGTGATCTCGTTGTAGGTGAATTCCCGCACGGAGTACCAGCGGTAGTACTCCGGGAAGTCGTTGATGAGTGCGCTGGCCAGCGTGGCCATGTCCCGAGCGGTCGAGTAGTGGTTGTCGCCGGGCAGCCCGGTCGCGTTCTGGAAGTGGCTGCCGCTCATGCCGAGTTCCTGGGCATAGCGGTTCATCATCTCGGCGAACACTTCCTCGGAGCCGGCGATATGCTCGGCGAGGGCCACGCTCGCGTCGTTGCCGGACTGCACGATCATGCCCATCAGCAGGTCCTGGACGCTCACACGGGAGTTGATCTCGATGAACATGCGCGACCCGGGCGTGCGATAGGCCTTGCGGCTGACAGTGGCCTCCTCCTCCAGCGAGATCAGGTCGTCGCGCAGGGCGTGGAACACCACGTAGGCGGTCATGAGCTTGGTGAGGCTCGCCGGTGCCACGCGCTTGCCGGCCTCGAGGTCCACCAGCACCGTGCCGCTGTCGGCGTCGACGAGGATGTAGCTGTCCGCGTTCAGCTGCGGCGGTGCCGGGATCGGAACGTCCGGCAGCGCGGCCGCCGCCGGCAGCGCGCAGAGCAGCACCAGGACGGGAACGAGGAGGGGAGCAAACAGGCGAACAAACAGGCGCGCACGCGCCACTCGGAACTGGATCAGGGTCATGGCAGGGTCTATTCGATAATCATGTGGACGCTGTCGATGCCGAGGGTGCCGAGTCTGGCCACGGTGGCGTCGTAGGCCTCCACCGATGGGATTGGCCCCACCCGCACCCGGTACAGCCGGCGCTCTTCGGTCACGTCCTCGAAGATGAATGCATCGGAGAAGTCCTCGGCCAGCAGCCTGGCGTGAATGCGCTCGGCATTGGCCCGCTCGCTGAATGCGCCGACCTGCACATATAGTACCGGCGCATCGCCCGTCTGTCCCGCGGCGGGCGGCGCAGAGGCGGCGTCTTCGGCCGGCGGCAGCCTCTCCGCGGGCGCCTGTGCCGGCGTCGCCGCCGTCATGCGGTCGCCGGTGGCCGCGACATCGCCGAAGGTGAGCGCACGGACCTCCACCAGCCCCGTACCGTCGCCGACGATGTCGAGCTCGCGGGCCGCCGCGTAGGAGAGGTCGATGATGCGATTGGCCACGAAGGGGCCCCGATCGTTGACCCGCACCAGGATGCTCCTGCGGTTACGCAGGTTGGTCACCTCCACCCAGGTGGGCAGGGGCAGCGTCTTGTGCGCCGCCGTGAAGGCGTGCATGTCGTAGGGTTCGCCGGATGAGGTGCGCCGGCCGTGGAACTTCGTACCGTACCAGGAGGCGACGCCTCGCTCCCGGTAGCCCTCGGCCGTATCCATGACGTGGTAGCGCTTGCCGAACACCTCGTAGGAGTCCGGGTTGCCGTAACGGCTGCGCGGTTCCGGCGCCGGGATGGTGGGCGGCACCTGCCGTTCGGCCCGGTGGGCTGGCGGCGGACCGTCCTGGGGCGGGCCGGGCGCGGTGCACGCGGCCAGCAGCAGGGCGGCTGCGGCGGCGACCGCCGCTCTGCGCTCAGGTATCCGCATCGGCGGCGGCCTCACCGACGGCCAGCGCGATCTCGCGGCCGAGCTGCCAAACTGCCAGCGCGTACATGGCGCTGCGGTTGTAGCGGGTGATCACATGGAAGTTCTCGAAGCCCACCCAGAGCTGGTCGCCATCCTCGCCTTCCATGCGCAGCAGGCGCGCGTCCGCGTCGCCGGGCAGTTCCGTGGCGAAGACGATACCGCTGGCGCCGAGTCCGGTCACCGTGGCGTCGGTGTCGAGACCCTTGTCCCCGGCCGGCTCGCCGGACCACGCGGAGCTCGTCGTGGCGCGGGCGAAGACGGGCTCGCCGGCCCGCCAGCCGTGCACGCGCAGATAGTTGGCGACGCTGCCGAACACGTCGCTCCAGTCCGTCCAGAGATCGCGGAGCCCGTCGGCGCTGGCGTCCACGGCGTAGGCCCGGTAGCTCGACGGCATGAACTGGGGCGCGCCCATGGCGCCTGCGTAGGAACCCAGGGCGGTGTCGATGTCCACGCGCTCCTCGCGGGCCAGCAGCAGGAACTGCTCCAGTTCCCTGCGGAAGAACGGGCTGCGGGGCGGGTAGTCGAAGGCCAGCGTCGCCAGGGCGTCCAGTACGCGGTAGCGGCCGGTGATGCGGCCGAAGTAGGTCTCCACGCCGATGATGGCAACGATGATCTCCGGGTCCACGCCGGTTTCGGCGCCGATACGCGAGAGTTCCGCGGCGTGCTCGCGCCAGAACGCCGCACCCGCCTCGATGCGCTCAGCGGTGAGGAATATGGCCCGGTACTCGTGCCAGGGCTTCACCTTCTCCGCCGGCCGGCTGATGGCGTCCAGGATGGGCTGCCGGATCTCGGCGGCGTCCAGGGTGCGCACGAGTTCCGCCCGCTCGAAGCCGTGACGCTCCGCCACCTCGTCGATGAACCGCGCAACGTCGGGACGCGAGGTGTCCAACGCCCGGGCCGGCACGGCCGCGAGGGCGCAGATCAGGATAAGGAGGCGGATTACGCGGAGCATATCCTGTCCGGCATTTCCTGGCAGCGTGCGTACATCTGTCGTCGACCTACCGAGGCAGGAGCTTGCGGTGAGTGTGGATGGACATCAGGATACCGAAACCGGCCATGAGCGTCACCATGGAGGTGCCGCCGAAGCTCACCAGCGGCAGCGGCACGCCCACCACCGGTATGAGGCCGCAGACCATGGCCGTGTTCACGAACACATAGACGAAGAAGGTCAGGCTGATGCTGCCGGCCAGCAACCGCGAGAAGGTGTCCTGGGCGTTGGCGGCGATGTACAGGCCGCGGCCCACCACGAAGAGATACATCAGCAGCAGCGCCAGCACGCCCAGCAGGCCGAATTCCTCGGACAGTACCGCGAAGATGAAATCCGTGTCCTTCTCGGGCAGGAACTCCAGCTGCGCCTGGCTGCCGTTGGTCCAGCCCTTGCCGAACAGCCCGCCCGAGCCGATGGCGATCTTGGACTGGATGATGTTGTAGCCGGCGCCCAGGGGGTCGCTCTGGGGGTCCAGCAGGGTGAGCACCCGCTGGCGCTGGTAGTCGTGCATGAAATGCCACAGCACCGGCATGGTGGCGACCGCGAGGCAGGCCAGCGCCAGGATGTGAGCGAACGACATGCCGGCCAGCAGCACCACCAGTATGCCCGCGGCGGTGATCAGCAATGCGGTGCCGAGGTCCGGCTGCACGGCGATCATCAGGGCGGGCAGCAGGATCATGGCGCCGATTACGGCAAGATGGCCCAGCCGGGGCGGCAGCGGCCGGTCGTGCAGGAAGGCTGCGACCATCATCGGCACCGCCAGCTTCATGATCTCGGACGGCTGGAAGCGCACGCCGAGATCCAGCCAGCGCTGGGCCCCCTGGCCCACCTCACCCAGGATCAGCACGAGCGCGAGCAGGCTGAGCCCCGCCAGGTAGCCCCAGGGAGTCCAGCGTCTGAGCAGCGCCGGCGAGAGCTGGGCCACGATCACGAGCGCGACCAGCGCGAGGCCGAGGCGGATCACCTGACGCAGCAGCAGGTCGGGGTTCTGGCCGACGGCACTGTACAGGACGAACAGGCCGAACACGCAGATGACTCCCAGGCCAGCCAGCAGGGGGCCGTCCAGGTGCAGATTCGCGAGCAGCTGGCCGATGCCGCCCAGCGGACGGCGCTCGGAGAATTGCGCATCTTCCCGGAACAGCGTGCCCATCGTCAGTTGCCCCTCACTCCCCCGCCGGCGCGCTGCGCGCCACCGGCATCCCGGCCTGCGCGGCGGCCCGGCCGCGTACGGTTTCCCTCTGGTCCCGCTCCTCGAGCAGCCACTTGTCCATGACGGAGCGGGCGATGGGGGCGGCGGCCCGGCTGCCGCTGGAGCCGTTTTCCACGATCACCGAGACCGCGATACGGGGGTCTTCAAGGGGAGCGAAGGCGATGAAAAGGGCATGATCGCGGAGCCGCTCGTCGATCTCGTCCTCGTTGTATTCCTCGTCCTGACCCACGCTGAACACCTGAGCCGTGCCGCTCTTGCCGGCCATGGGGTAGGCGGCGTCCATGCCGGCCGCCCGGGCCGTGCCGTTCTCGCCCTGCAGCACGTCACGCATGGCGTTTATGACCACCTCCCAGTGCAGGGGGTCTTGCGCCTGCACCGGCGGCAGGGGCTCGGGTTCGAAGGCGTGGAAGCCGCCGTCCAGCGGGTGCTCCCAGCCCAGCGCCAGGTGCGGGCGGAAGCGTTCGCCGCGGGTCGCCACCGCCGCGGTGGCCACGGCGAGCTGCAGGGGCGTGGTCAGCATGTAACCCTGGCCGATGGAGGCGATCACCGTCTCGCCGGGGAACCACACCTGGTTGGCGCGGCTGGAGAATTTCTCCCGCTTCCAGGCCCGGGACGGCACCACCCCGGCGGTCTCGCCGGCGATGTCGATGCCCGTGCGACTGCCAAGGCCGAAGCGGGCGAGATAGTCGTGCATGGTGTCGATACCGAGCTTGGTCGACATCTCGTAGAAGTAAACGTCACAGGACTCGGTGATGGCGTCATGCAGGTTCACCAGACCGTGGATCTTCCAGTCCCTGTAGCGGTGAGTGCTGCCCGGCAGCGAGAAATGGCCGGGGCAGCGGACGGTGTGGTCCAGGTTAGAGACCCTCTCCTCGAGCACGGCGAAGCCGAGCATCGGCTTGATGGTGGAGCCTGGCGGATAGCGGCCGCGCACGGCCCGGTTGAACAGCGGCTGGTCCGGGTGCGTGCTCAGCACGCGGTACTCGGCGGGCTTCAGGCCGGCGGCGAAGGCGTTGGGGTCGTAGGCCGGCGTACTCACCAGTGCGAGCACCTCGCCGTTGCGCGGATCCAGCGCCACCACCGCGCCGCGCCTGCCGGCCATGGCCTCCTCCGCGAGCAGCTGCAGCTCTATGTCGAGGCTGGTGTGGACGTTGGCGCCGGGCCGGGGCTGCTCCCCGGGTACCTGGCCCAGGGTGCGCCCGCGGGCGTTGGCGATCACCTGCCGGTGGCCGACGTCGCCGTGCAGGAGGCTCTCGAAGCGCTGTTCGATACCGGTCTTGCCAATCTGCGTCGAGCCCGCGTAGGCGGCGGGGTCCTCCAGCCGCTGCAGCTCCTCCTTGCTCAGGCCGCCGACGTAACCGACAGCGTGCACAGCGGCGCTGTCGAAAGGATAGCGGCGTATGAGGCGAGCGCGGACATCGACTCCCGGGAAGCGGGGTCGGGCGATGGCGAACTGCGCCAGCTCCTCTTCACTCAGTCGGTAGCGCAGCGGGATGGGCGTGAAACGCTGGTTGGTGCCGAGCAGGGAGCGGATGCGAGGCAGATCCTCCTCCGCCAGCAGGCCCTCCTCGATCAGCGCCGCCAGGGTCGCATCCACGTCGTCCACCTGCTCCGGCACCAGTTCGAGTTGATAGGTCGGCACGTTCTCGGCCAGGATGACGCCGTGGCGGTCGTAGATCAGCCCTCGGGTGGGCGGCACGGGCTCGATGCGTATGCGGTTGCCCTGGGACAGGTCAGCGAAGTGATCGTGCTCGATTACCTGCAGCTGCACCAGGCGGCCGACGACGAGCCCCATCAGGCCGATCGCGACCGCCACCGCGAGCACGACGCGGTTGAGGAACATCCGCTGCTCGGCACCCGAGTCCTTGATGGGAGCGCGTCCGCGCATCGCCTACCTCTCCGCCGTCATCTGCTGGCGCACGCCGTTGAAGAAAAGCATCAGCGGTGGCCAGACCAGCGCCCCGGTGATGACGGAGCCCCAATAGTCGATAAGATCGGAAGCCACGCCCGCGGTTCCGTTGATCCAGAACAGAATGAACTGGTACAGCGCGAGCAACGCCATGACGGTGGCGGACAGCTGCCAGATGGGGAAGACCCGCAGGCGAAGAT
The DNA here is from genome assembly GCA_964602525.1 of uncultured Woeseiaceae bacterium. Lineage (GTDB taxonomy): Bacteria > Pseudomonadota > Gammaproteobacteria > Steroidobacterales > Woeseiaceae > Lentisalinibacter. The sequence goes on along the minus strand of CAZRSA010000024.1, from coordinate 16,876 downwards.
GGAAGCGCAGCGGGAAATAGATCATCACCGTCAGCGCCAGCGCGTGCTGACCGAGCAGCGTGCCCTGGGCCACGTCGAGCAGCAGGCCGCTGGCCCAGGCAGTCAGCAGGCCGAACACGCGCGGGAAGGCGAGCGCCCAGTAGATCAGCGTCAGCGCCACCCAGTCGGGCCGGAATGCCTCCAGCAGGGCAGGCAGCGGCACAATGGAGAGGAGCAGCGCCGCCAGCAGGCACAGCCAGACCGGCCAACGCTCCATTGCCACCGCCTCACTCATCGGCGGCCTCCGGGGTCTGCTCGTCCCCGGCTTCCGGGCTGTCCGCATCCGCTTCGCCAGGCACTTGCGGGCCGGATGCTTCCGTCTCGCCGGCGGCGTTCGGGCCTGCCGCATCCGTCTCGCCGGCCCCGGTGGCGGTGTCGGGATCGCCGGGCCAGATAAGGAGCACCTCGCGCACCTGGTTCAGCGCCGTGGCCGGCCGGGCGCGGATGGTGGCGAACGACTCCGCCGGGTTCGGTGTCACGCCGGTGACCTCGCCAACCGGGTAGCCCGCCGGGAAGGCGCCGCCGAGGCCGGATGTCACGAGCAGGTCGCCGGGCCGGATGTCGGCGTTGTTCGGCAGGAAGGGCAGGTCGAGGCGGTCGTACTCGCCGGTACCCACGGCGATGGTCCTCAGCCCGTTGCGGTTCACCTCCACCGGCAGCGCGTGGTCGGGGTCGCTGATCAGCATGGCCTCGGAGGTGAACGCCCCCGCGTTGATGATCTGGCCGACCACGCCATTGGCGTCGATGATGGCCTGGCCCTCGTAGGCGCCGTGGCGCGCGCCCTTGTCGATCACGATGTCGTGGCGGTAGGGGTTTGCGTTGACGGCCATGATCTCGGCGACCCGAACCCGGTCGCCCACCCGCGTGGTGGTCTGCAGCATCAGCCGTAGCCGGGCGTTCTCCGACTCCAGCGCGGCCATCTGCTGCAGCTTGGCGCGAATGGCCAGGCGCTCGGCCTTCAGCCGATTGTTTTCCCGCTGCAGGTCGCTGCGGCTCACGCCGCTCTCCCTGGCCCAGCCCAGGGCCTCGGCGGGCAGCGCGACGATGACCTGCAGGGGGTAGATGGCGGTGGCGATCGCCCGGCGCACCGCGTCCAGGTGGTTCTCCCGGTGGTCGACGATCAGGGCGACCAGGCTCACCAGCACGAGCGCCAGTGTGCGGGCGCCGAGCGAGCGCATCGGAGCCGTCCGTCGCTGGGTGTCAGACTGCGCTGTCGCCATGCCCTAACATCATAAGGGTGATCGGGACGTCAAGCGGACTGCGAGCCGTCCGCTGGCTTCCGCGCCGTCGGGCCCCTTTCGGTCACCGGCCGGGCGGGGCCGTTCACTGGGCTGCGACGGTGGATGGGGCCGCCGCGATCACGGCGGCTCAGTCCAGGCCGAAGACGGCCGGTCCGTGCTCGTCCATGAGTTCCAGCACGCGTCCCCCGCCGCGGGCCACACAGGTCAGGGGATCGTCGGCGATGACGACGGGCAGCCCGGTCTCTTCCATGAGGAGCTTGTCCAGGTCTTTCAGCATCGCGCCGCCGCCGGTGAGGACGATGCCCCGCTCGGCGACGTCGGCACCCAGTTCCGGCGGCGTCTGCTCCAGCGCCTCCTTGACAGCGCCGACGATGCCCTGCAGGGGTTCCTGCAGGGCTTCCAGAATCTCGTTGCTGTTCAGGGTGAAACTGCGCGGCACACCCTCGGAGAGGTTGCGGCCTTTCACCGAGATCTCCTTGACCTCCTCGCCGGGATAGGCGGAACCGATCTCGTGCTTGATACGCTCGGCGGTGGCCTCGCCGATCAGGATGCCGTAGTTGCGGCGCACGTAGTTGGTGATGGCCTCGTCGAAGCGGTCGCCGCCCACCCGCACGGAGGAGGCGTAGACTATGCCGTTCAATGAGATCACCGCCACCTCGGAGGTGCCGCCGCCGATGTCGAGCACCATGGAGCCCCGGGCCTCGTGAACCGGCATGCCGGCACCGATGGCCGCCGCCATCGGTTCCTCGACGAGATACACCTTGCGCGCGCCGGCGCCCTCGGCGGATTCACGGATTGCGCGGCGCTCGACCTGGGTGGAGCCGTAGGGCACGCAGACGAGAACCCGCGGGCTGGGGGCGAAGAACCGGTTGCCGTGGGCTTTCTTGATGAAGTGCTGCAGCATCTTCTCCGTGACGGTGAAGTCGGCAATGACGCCGTCTTTCAGCGGACGGATGGCGGTGATGTTGCCGGGGGTGCGGCCCAGCATGTTCTTCGCTTCGGTGCCGACGGCCTCCACGCTCCGGCCGCCGCGGCCGGATTCCTCCCGAATGGCAACTACCGACGGCTCGTTGAGCACGATGCCATGCCCGCGGAGATAGATCAGTGTATTCGCTGTCCCGAGATCGATCGAAAGGTCGTTGGAGAAATAACCCAGAAGACTCTTCAGCATTGTCGGGCAAAATCCCGCGGATCAAGGAAAAAACCTACTCTAGCAACGGGGACGACATTGGGCAAGACGCCGTGTATCATTTCGTGTTTGGCACCGCGGTGGTCGGTGCCGACCCTCTTTCAAGCGTCACAGACCGGAGCGTTGCGGTGTCCCTGACCCGACAGCAGGTTGAACATATCGCGAATCTCGCGAGACTGGAGTTCGACGAGGCCGAGATACCCGACTTCGTCGCGAAGCTGGGCAGCATCGTCGATTTCGTGGACCAATTGCAACAGGCCGACACCGATTCGGTGGAACCGATGGCCCATCCCCTGGATCAGGTTCAGCGGCTGCGACCGGACGAGGTCACCGAGGCGGTCGACCGGGACGCGTATCAGAACAACGCCCCGGCGGTCGCCGACGGCATGTATCTGGTGCCGAAGGTCATCGAGTAGGGGCCGCGGGCGACGCCGGAGACCGGCCGGGCCGGCCGCCGGTTCGACCCGTCCGGCAGTACGATTCCAGCACCATTATTCCAGGACCATTGCTGAGTCACGATCATGCATGAGCTGTCACTCGCCGCAATACGGCGCGCGCTCGAGGCGGGCGATGTCACCGCCGCGGAGCTCGTCGAGTCGCTGCTCGGACGCATCGAGGCCCACGACGGGAAGCTGAACAGTTTCATCACGGTGACCAGGGACCAGGCCCGGGCCGCGGCAGCGGAGTCGGACCGCCGCCGCGCCGCCGGCGAGGCGCGGCCCCTGGAGGGCCTGCCCCTCGCTCACAAGGACATCTTCTGCACGGCTGGCGTGCGCACCAGCTGCGGCTCGCGGATGCTGGACAACTTCGTCTCCCCCTATGACGCCACGGTGGTGGAGCGCCTGAAGGCAGCCGGCGCCGTGATGCTCGGCAAGACCAACATGGACGAATTCGCCATGGGCTCCTCGAACGAGACCAGCTACTACGGTCCGGTGGCGAATCCCTGGGATACTGCCCGCTCTCCCGGCGGCTCGTCCGGCGGCTCGGCTGCCGCCGTGGCGGCGCGGCTGGTGCCCGCGGCGACCGGCACGGACACCGGCGGCTCCATCCGCCAGCCGGCGGCGCTCACCGGCATCACCGGCCTGAAGCCCACCTACGGGCGGGTGTCGCGCTGGGGCATGATCGCCTTCGCCTCCAGCCTGGACCAGGCCGGCACGCTGACCCGCAGTGCCGAGGATGCCGCGCTGCTGCTCGCTGCCATGGCCGGATTCGACGAGCGGGACTCCACCTCGGTGGACGAACCGGTGCCGGACTACGTGGCCGGACTGGACCGCTCGCTCGAAGGGCTCACCATTGGTCTCGCGCGGCAATTCTGCGACGAGGGCCTGGAGGCGGACAACGAGGCCGCACTGCGCGCGGCCGTCGCGAAGCTCGAGGGGCTGGGCGCGACGGTCCGGGAGGTCGAGCTGCCCAGCATCGGTCTGTCCGTGCCCACCTATTACGTGGTGGCGCCGGCGGAATGCTCGTCGAACCTGTCCCGTTTCGACGGGGTGCGCTTCGGCTACCGGGCGGAAGACCCGAAGGACCTCACGGATCTCTATTGCCGCAGCCGCGCCGAGGGCTTCGGTGCGGAGGTGAAGCGGCGCATCATGACGGGCACCTACGTGCTCTCGGCCGGCTACTACGACGCCTATTACCTGAAAGCCCAGAAGGTGCGCCAGCTGATCAGCGACGATTTCCGCCGCGCCTTCGCCGAGGTGGACGTGATCGCCGGCCCGACGACGCCCACGCCGGCCTTCGAGCTGGGCGCCAAGACCGACGACCCCATCACCATGTACCTGAACGACATCTACACCATCGGCGCCAACCTGGCGGGCCTGCCGTGCCTGTCCGTGCCCTGCGGATTCTCTGCCGGCCTGCCGGTGGGTCTGCAGCTGATCGGGCCGCCGTTCGCCGAGGAGCGGCTGCTCGCCTGCGCCCACCAGTACCAGGGCGTCACCGACTGGCACCGGCGCACGCCGGCAGGCTACGAGTGAGGAGGCGGGGATGAGCTGGGAGACGGTCATCGGCCTGGAGATCCACGCGCAGCTCGCCACGAAGAGCAAGATCTTCTCCGGCGCGCCCACCCGCTACGGCGCGGAGCCCAACACCCAGGCCTGCCTGGTGGATCTGGGCTATCCGGGTGTGCTGCCCGTCCTGAACCGGGGTGCGGTGGCGATGGCCGTGAAGTTCGGCCTGGCCGTGGGCGCCACCATCGCGCCCCGGTCCGTGTTCGCGCGCAAGAACTACTTCTACCCCGACCTGCCGAAGGGCTACCAGATCAGCCAGTACGAGCTGCCCGTCGTCACCGGCGGCTCGCTGGAGATCGTCACGGACGACGGGGAGGTACGCCGCATCGGCCTCACCCGTGCGCACCTCGAGGAGGATGCCGGCAAATCGGTACACGAGGGCTTCGAGCGCCTCACCGGTATCGACCTCAACCGGGCGGGCACGCCGCTGCTCGAGATCGTCTCCGAGCCCGAGCTGCGCTCGGCGAAGGAAGCCGCGGCCTACATGAAGGCCATGCACACGCTAGTGCGCTATTTGTGCATCTGCGACGGCAACATGCAGGAGGGCTCCTTCCGCTGCGACGCCAACGTCTCCGTGCGCCGGGTCGGCGACGGGAAGCTGGGTACCCGCACCGAACTGAAGAACCTGAATTCCTTCCGTTTTCTGGAGCGGGCCATCAATTTCGAGGTGGAGCGCCAGATCGACGTGCTGGAGGACGGCGGTACCGTCGTGCAGGAGACTCGCCTGTACGACGCCGAGCGGGACGAGACCCGGCCGATGCGCACCAAGGAGGAGGCCAACGACTACCGCTACTTCCCGGATCCGGACCTCCTGCCCGTGGAGATCGACGAGGCGCTGATCGAGAGGGTGAGGGAGACCCTGCCCGAGCTGCCGGACGCCAAGCGTCGGCGGCTCGGCGAGCAATACGGCGTCAAGGCGGACGATGCGGTGGTGCTGGCCGGCTCCCCGGCGCTGGCGGATTACTTCGAGGCGGCGGCCGCCGCCGGCACGAGCGACGGCCAGGCCGTGACCAACTGGGTGCTGGGCGAACTCTCGGCCGCGCTGAACCGCGACGGCCTCGACGTGAGCGGGAGCCGCATCGGGCCGGCGAGCCTCGCGCAACTGCTCGACCGCATCGCCGACGGTACCCTGTCCGGCAAGCTCGCCAAGCAGGTCTTCGAGGCCATGTGGGCGGGCGAGGGTGACGCGGACGCCGTGATCGAGGCGAAGGGCCTGAAACAGATCACCGACACCGGCGAGATCCGGCGCATCGTGGAAGAGGTGCTCGCCGCCAATCCGGAGCAGGTGGAGCAGTACCGCAGCGGCAAGACCAAGGTGCTCGGCTTCTTCGTCGGCCAGGTGATGAAAGCCACCAGGGGCAAGGCCAACCCGGCCGAGGTGAATCGCCTGCTGAAAGCCGCGCTGGACGGGGACTGAAGCGCCTTGAGTCGCGACGTCCTGCAGCCCTTCATGTTCGAGCACCTGCCGGTGCGAGGTGCGCTGGTGCAGCTCGCCGGTACCTGGCGGGAACTCTCGTCCACCCAGGACTACCCGACGCCGGTCGCCCGGGTGCTGGGCGAGGCCAGCGCGGCCGCCGCCCTGATCGCCAATTCGCTCAAGTTCGACGGCCAGCTCACCCTGCAGCTCTCCGGCGACGGGCCGCTGGAGCTGCTCGTGGTGCAGTCCACCAACGAGCTGCATCTGCGCGGGATGGCGCTGGCGCGGGGCGTGGCGCCGGAGGACGACTTCTCCGAGCTCTCCCGGGATGCCCGCTGCGCGATGACGGTTGAGTCCAGCGTGCTGGCCGACCGCTACCAGGGCATCGTGGATGCGAGCGGCGACTCGCTCGCGGACTGCCTGGAGGGCTATTTCGAGCGGTCCGTGCAGCTGCCCACCCGCCTGTGGCTGCTGGCCGACGAGGAGTGCGCTGCCGGACTGCTGCTGCAGCGTGTGCCGGATGCGGTCACGGCGCTGCCGGAAGACGACTGGCGGCGTCTCGGCTTGATGGCCGATACCCTGACCCTGGACGAAATGCGCGACGGTATCGGCACGGATCTCCTCGGCAAGCTCTTCGCCGAAGACGACGTCAGGGCGTTCCGGCCCCGTAGCACGCGCTTCGAGTGCCGTTGCTCCATGGAGCGGGTGGAGCGTGCGCTGCGGCTGCTGGGCGAGGACGAGGTCCGCGCCACCCTGGCGGAGCAGGGCGAAATCCGCGCCACCTGCGAGTTCTGCAACCGCGAGCGCCGGCTCGACCCCATCGACGTGGAGCGCCTGTTCTCCGCCGGCGGACAGCCGGCTTCCTCGCGCGTGCATTGACGCCTGACGCCTGACGCCTGCCGGCGGCGGCGGGGTCTCCTTAAGTCAACTCCGGCGAGACATCCTCCGGTTGCCGCGTTATACTGGTTCCCACAAAAACATAAAGATATATTTATGTTTTGATGAACTCGAGTTGCTCACGGTGAGATCAGTCATGGCGGAATCATTCGAGGACACCATCCGTGCCCTGAAGGCGGCGGCCGAACCGACGCGCCTGCGGTTGCTCGTGCTCTGCCACCGGGGCGAGAGCACCGTGTCGGAGCTGGTGCGGGTGCTCGGCCAGAGCCAGCCCCGTATCTCGCGTCACCTGAAGCTGCTTTGCGATGCCGGCCTGCTGGAACGCTTCCGGGACGGCCACTGGATCTATTACCGCACGCCGTCGGCGGGACCGGCGGCGCTGCGGGTGCGCAGGCTGCTGGAGCTCGCGCCCGGGGCCGCCCCGGAGTTCGCGCGGGACGCCGAACTCGCGGATGCCGAGCGTCGCGCTTCGGTGGAACCGGACTCGGCGCCACTGACGGAGGCCGAGCGCGCCCTGCACCGGGCAGTCCTCGACACGGTGCTGACCGCGCCGGTGGGTCGCCTGCTGGACATCGGCGCGGGCAGTGCGCGCATGCTGAAACTGCTCGGCCGCCGCGCAACCCGGGCCGTGGGCGTGGACATAGACGGCGACCAGCGCCGGCAGGCGCGCGCGCAGCTGGCCGTAGCCGGACTCGGCGACTGCACCATCCGCGCCGGCGATGCCCGGCGGCTGGATTTCGCCGACGGCGCCTTCGAAACCGTCATCCTGGACGAGGTGCTGGGGCAGTCCAACGCGCCGGAGCAGACGCTGGCCGAGGCTGCCCGCGTGCTTGCGCCGGACGGACGGCTGCTGCTGATAGAGCCGCTGGAGGAGGGCGGTGCGGAGGACGCCGGCCGGCGCATCGCCCGCCTGGCGGCCGGCTCCGGGCTCGCGCTCGGCCGGCCGCGGCCAGTACCGGCCACTCGGCCGGCCTGGCTGCTTTCCGTGGCCACCGCGGTCCGCCGCGAGGCCGCCTGAAGGAAGAGAGAGTCATGACGGACACACGCACGACGACGGCCGCCGCACCGGCGCGCACCCCGGACATCGCGGTTTCGTTCGAGTTCTTCCCGCCGGGCAGCGAGAAGATGGAGCAGACGCTGTGGCGTTCCATCGAGCGCCTGGCGCCGCTGGGCCCGCGCTTCGTCTCCGTGACCTACGGGGCCGACGGCTCCACGCGGGAGCGCACCCACGGCATCGTCAGCCGCATCCTGCGGGAGACCGACCTGACGGCGGCGCCGCATCTCACGTGTGTCGGCGCGAGCCGTGGCGAGATCGACGACATCGCCCGGCAGTACTGGGACATCGGCGTTCGTCACATCGTTGCGCTGCGCGGCGACCCGCCCAAGGACAGTGACGGCTATACGCCCCACCCGGAGGGCTACGCTTACGCGGCGGACCTGGTGGCCGGTTTGAAGCGCGTGGCGGACTTCGACGTGTCGGTGGCCGCCTACCCGGAGGTGCACCCGGAGGCACCATCGGCCGCCTTCGACCTGGACAACCTGAAACGAAAATTGGACGCCGGCGCCAGCCGGGCTATCACCCAGTTCTTCTTCGACATCGAGGACTTTCTGCGCTTTCGCGACCGCTCTGCGGCGGCCGGCATCGCCGCGCCGATCGTGCCCGGGATCCTGCCGATCACCCGCTTCCCCCAGCTGCAGCGCTTCGCGGAAGGCTGCGGGGCGACGGTGCCCGACTGGCTGGCGCACCGCTTCGACGGCCTCGACGAGGACGCCGGGACCCGCCAGCTCATCGCCGCCAGCGTCGCCATCGAGCAGGCCCGGGAGCTGGAGCGCTACGGGGTGCGCGAGTTCCATTTCTACACACTCAACCGCTCCGAGCTGACCTACGCCATCTGCCACGCGCTGGGCGTACGTCCGCAGCGGGCGACGGCGGCATGACCATGAGCGCGGACCGCTTCGAACGCCTGATGGCGCTGCTGGCCGAGCGTATCGTCTTCCTGGACGGCGCCATGGGTACCATGATCCAGAGCCATCCGCTGGCCGAGGAGGACTACCGGGGCGAGCGCTTCGCCGACTGGGAACGCGACCTCAAGGGCAACAACGATCTGCTGACCCTGACCCGGCCCGGGCTGATCCGTCAGATTCACCGCGACTTCCTCGCGGCCGGCGCGGACGTCATCGAGACCAACACGTTCAACTCCAACGCCCCCTCCCAGGCCGACTACGGCATGGAGTCCCTGGTGCGGGAGCTGAACCTGGCCGCGGCACGGCTGGCCCGGGACGTGACCGACGAGTTCGAGGCCGCCGACGGCACCCCCCGCTTCGTCGCGGGCGTGCTCGGCCCGACCAACCGCACGGCGTCGCTGTCGCCGGATGTAAACGACCCCGGCAAGCGAAACATCCGCTACGGCGGCCTGGTGGAGACCTATGCCGAGGCGGCCCGGGCCCTCATGGAGGGCGGCGCCGACTTCCTGATGGTGGAGACCATCTTCGACACGTTGAATGCTAAGGCGGCGCTGTATGCCATCCGGGAGATCGAGCGGGAGCGGGGCAGCCGCATCCCGGTGATGATCTCCGGCACCATCACCGACGCCTCCGGACGCACACTGTCCGGCCAGACCACGGAGGCGTTCTGGAATTCGATGCGCCACGCCGAGCCGTTCCTGATCGGCCTGAACTGCGCGCTGGGCGCCGCCGACCTGCGGCCTTATGTGGCCGAACTCTCCCGGGTGGCCGACACGCGGGTGAGCGCCCATCCCAATGCCGGACTGCCGAACGAGTTCGGCGAGTACGACGAGACTCCGGATGAGATGGCTGCGGTGGTGCGCGAGTTCGCCGAGTCCGGGCTGGTGAACCTGGTGGGTGGCTGCTGCGGCACCACGCCGGAGCACATCCGCCGCCTGCGCGAGGCCCTCGAGCCGCTGGCGCCCCGGGTCGTGCCGGACATTCCCCGGGAGTGCCGGCTGTCCGGCCTCGAGCCGCTGAACATCGGACCGGACGACCTGTTCGTGAACGTGGGCGAGCGCACCAACGTCACCGGCTCGGCGAAGTTCCGCAAACTCATCGAGGCGGGTGACTACGACACCGCCGTCGACGTGGCACGCCAGCAGGTGGAGAACGGCGCCCAGATCATCGACGTCAACATGGACGAGGGCATGCTCGACTCCGAGGCTGCCATGGTCACCTTCCTCGACCTCATCGCGGCGGAGCCCGATGTGGCCCGGGTGCCGGTGATGGTCGATTCCTCGAGGTTCAGCGTCATCGAGGCGGGGCTGCGCTGCATCCAGGGCAAGGCGGTCGTCAACTCGATCAGCCTGAAGGAGGGCGAGGCGGAGTTCGTCGAGCAGGCCCGGCGGGTGCGCGACTACGGCGCGGCGGTGATCGTGATGGCTTTCGACGAAGACGGCCAGGCGGATACGGTGGAGCGCAAGGTGGAGATCTGCCACCGCTCCTACCGGTTACTGACGGAGCAGTTGGGCTTCCCGGCGGAAGACATCATCTTCGACCCCAATATTTTCGCGGTGGCCACCGGCATCGAGGAACACAACGGCTACGGCATCGCCTTCATCGAGGCCACCCGCCGCATTAAGGAAGAGTTGCCCCACGCCATGGTGAGCGGCGGCGTCTCCAACGTCTCGTTCTCCTTCCGCGGCAACAACCCGGTGCGCGAGGCCATCCATTCGGTATTCCTCTACCACGCCATCCGCGCCGGCATGGACATGGGCATCGTCAACGCCGGCCAGCTCGCCATCTACGAGGACCTGCCCGCGGAGCTGCGCGAGGCGGTGGAGGATGTGGTGCTGAACCGCCGGGACGACGCCACCGACCGGCTGCTGGCCATCGCCGACAAGTACCGGGGCGACGGCAGCGGCCGGAAGCGCACGACGGATCTCGGCTGGCGCGATTGGCCCGTGGAGAAGCGCCTCGAGCACTCCCTGGTGAAGGGCATCGACGAGTACGTCATCGAGGACACGGAGGCCGCCCGGCTCGCCGCCGTCCGGCCGCTGGACGTCATCGAGGGCCCGCTCATGGAAGGCATGAACGTGGTCGGCGACCTGTTCGGCGACGGCAAAATGTTCCTGCCCCAGGTGGTGAAGTCGGCCCGGGTGATGAAGAAGGCAGTGAGCCACCTCATCCCCTACATCGAAGAGGAGCAGGATGGCGAGTCGCGTTCGAACGGCACGATAGTCATGGCCACGGTGAAGGGCGACGTGCACGACATCGGCAAGAACATCGTGGGCGTGGTGCTCCAGTGCAACAACTTCGAGGTCATCGACCTGGGCGTCATGGTGCCGGCGGAGAAGATACTCGAGACGGCGCGGCGTGAGGGCGCGGACATCATCGGGCTGTCAGGGCTCATCACGCCGTCGCTGGACGAGATGGTGAACGTGGCGTCCGAGATGCAGCGGCTGGGCTACAGCGTGCCGCTGCTGATCGGCGGCGCCACCACCTCGCCGGCACACACGTCGGTGAAGATCGACCCCCGTTACGAGGGTCCGGTCATCTACGTAAAGGATGCATCCCGCTCGGTGGGCGTTGCCCAGTCGCTGGTGGGCGAGGGCCGCGACGCCTACGTGCAGAAGATCAAGGCGGATTGCGAGCGCCGCCGGGAGCTGCACGCGGGCAAGACCCGGCGGGCGCCGGAACTCTCGCTGGCCGATGCCCGTGGACGGGCCCGCGCCGTCGACTGGCAGAACTACGAGCCGCCGGCGCCCGCGGAGCCCGGCGTCCGTACCCTCGAGCGTATACCGCTGGCCACGCTGGTCGACTACATCGACTGGATGCCCTTCTTCAACGCCTGGGAGTTCCGCGGCCGCTTCCCCGACATCCTCGACGACCCGGAGGTGGGCGAGACCGCGAGTTCCCTTTACGCCGACGCGCGGGCGATGCTCGGGCGGATCATCGAGGAGGAGTGGCTGGAGTGCCGCGCGGTCATCGGGTTCTTTCCCGCGCAATCGGTCGGCGACGACATCGTTGTCTACGCAGAAAAGGATGCCGATACGCCGCTCGCGACCTTCCATCACCTGCGCCAGCAGAAGGAGAAGCGCGATGACCAGCCCCAGGAGTGCCTGGCGGATTTCGTCGCGCCAGCGGACAGTGACCGGCGCGACTACCTGGGCGCCTTCGCGGTGAGCGCGGGCTTCGGCATCGACGAACACGTGCAGCGCTTCGAGGCGGACCACGACGACTACTCCTCCATCCTGCTGAAGGCACTGGCGGACCGACTCGCAGAGGCCGGCGCGGAGTACCTGCACGAGCGGGTGCGGCGCGAGTACTGGGGCTACGCGCCGGACGAGGAACTGGACAACGATGCACTGATCGCCGAGAAATATCGGGGCATCCGCCCGGCGCCGGGCTACCCGGCCTGCCCGGATCACACCGAGAAGCTCACCCTGTGGCGGGTGCTCGACGTGGCGGAGCGCATCGGCATGCGGCTGACGGAGTCCATGGCGATGCTGCCCACGGCGTCCGTCAGCGGACTCTACTTCGCCCACCCAGAGTCACGTTACTTCACCGTGGGCAAGCTCGGCCGCGACCAGGTCGAGGACTATGCACGGCGCAAGGGCATGAGCCTCGAGGAGGCGGAGAGGTGGCTGGCACCCTCGCTGGGCTACGAGCCCGAGGCCGGGGACGAAGCCGCCTGACCACAGCGGTGCCGTCCGTCCACTCGGGTCGGCGAACGTCGCGGCTGGGGTGGCACTGCGTTCTGTGGCATGGTGGTGGCGCCTGAGCAAGGAGCGCGAGCATGGATTACCCGGGCATGCAGCGGAGACTCGCGGCCGGCGACGTGATTCTGCTGGACGGCGGCACCGGCACCGAACTGCAGCGCCGTGGTGCGCAGATGGATCCCGGCGCCTGGTGCGGGCCGGCCTCCCTCGAGAGTGGCGACATCCTGGAGCGGGTGCATCGCGACTATATCGCGGCGGGTGCCGACGTCATCACTGCCAACACTTATGCCAGCTCCCGGCTGATGCTCGAGCCGGCAGGCTACGGCAGTCGCTTCGCGGAGATCAACCGTGCCGCCGTCGATGCCGCGCACCGGGCAAGGGAAGCCAGCGGGCGGAGTGACGTCGTCATCGGCGGGTCCCTGTCCCACATGGCGCCGTTCGTGCCCCGCAGCGCGCAGCCGGATACGAGCCGGTCGCCGTCCGAGACGGCCATGAAGGACGCCTTCGGGGAACTCGCAGGCTTTCTGAGGGACAGCGGCTGCGATCTCATCCTGCTGGAGATGATGTACTACCCCGAACGCATGCGGTTCGCCTTCGAGGCGGCGCTCGCCACGGGTCTGCCCGTGTGGGCCGGGTTTTCGGCGCGCCGGCGGGAGGACGGCCGGCTGCTCAGCTTCGCGCCGGAGCGCGACATCCCCTTCGAGGAGTTGGTCGGTATCCTGGACGACTACGACGTGGCCGCCGCCGGCGTCATGCACACGCCGGCGCATCTGGTCGGCGAGGGCCTCGACATCGTACGGCGGCATTTCGACGGTCCGACGCTCGGCTACCCGGACTCCGGGCACTTCCGCATGCCGGAGTGGCAGTTCGAGGAGGTGATTCCGCCAGGGGATTTCCTGCGCTATGCCTCCGACTGGGTCGCCGACGGGGCGCAGATCGTGGGCGGTTGCTGCGGCCTGTCACCGGAACACATCGACGCCCTGCGGCCGCTGCGTTACGACCGTCCCTGAGCCCGCTCTGCGCAGGCGTTCACGCCGCAGTGCGTAGAGCTGCCACAGCGGTATGCCCAGCAGCACGCCGAAGGTCAGAAGCAATTTGCCGAGGATCATGAGTTCCGCGCCATTCATTCGTCTGCGACACTCCCGTCATGAACCGGACCACGACCGATGAGCGACTATAACCCGGAAATCGTCCACACGCGTCTCGGCGGTGGCCGTCAGCGGCTGGAGACGGTGACACGGTTCCCGGTGCCGGTGCACGAGGTATTCCCGTTCTTCACCGACGTGGACAACCTGGAGCGCATCACGCCCCCGGAGCTCGGCTTCCGCGTTCTCACGCCCATGCCGGTTGAAATCGAGGAAGGGACGCTGTTCGACTATCGCCTGCGTCTCTGGGGCGTGCCGTTCGGCTGGCGGAGCCGTATCTCGGTGTGGGAGCCGCCGCACCGCTTCGCCGACGAGCAGCTGAGCGGCCCCTATCACAGCTGGTTCCACGAACACCTCTTCGAGGCCGATGAGGGTGATACGCGCATGACGGACCGGGTGACCTGGCGGCTGCCGGGCCATCCCCTGGCCGCCCCGTTCCTGCCGCTGGTGCGCCGTCAGCTCGAACGCATCTTCCGCTTCCGGGCTGCGACCATAGCCCGCCTTGTCGTGCCCTCACCCGGCGATCGGCGCGAATTGTGAAGCAGTGCAGAGCATGACGTACGGCATCCCGGGTATACATGCCTCATGCGCCAGGAATGTCGACATCGCGGTTCGCGCCATCGCCATGGCGATTGACGGACCTGCCCAACGCCTCTCCTCCTACGGCGACGAGCCGTCGCGCACACCTCTGTCCGTTCTGCTGACCGATTTCCTGCGTACCTGTTTCGGTATGGGCCTCGGCCTTGCCGCCATCCTGCTGCCGGCCATGGTCTGGCGCGATATGGAGGCGCTGTACGCCGAGTTCGGCGCGCCGGTGGTTCTCGTCATGTTCGCGCCGTTGGCCATCCTCGTTCGCGCCTACGGACGCAAAGACGGGGACGACTGAGAACGACGCCCCGCGGCGTCTCCCGTCCTGCATTCAGCCGACCCCGTCCTGCCGCCCCTTGCCGGTGACCAGGTAGAGCAACGGGCCGAACGATCCCAGGAACAGCGTCATGGCCACCCACGGCCACGGACTGCGGCCCTCCCGCCGGGCCGTCGGTATCAGCCAGGCCAGAATCAGCACCAATGCGACGACGAGGTCCGCGGCGAGCTGCCAGCCCGCCGGGCCGTCGAGCGCATGGGCGAGGATGCCGGCATAGTCGACCCGGTACACGGCGTAGGCCGAGATCAGTCCGAACGGGATCAGCAGGACGATGGCGAGTGGTCGACCATATGTCATTGGATGGTTCATTGCGCACCCCTCGGTTGGGTTTCGCGCTATGCTCCGCAGGGGAGTGGATGACTGCAATTACCTCGCGGGTCATTGAACCGGACGAGGTACCGCGGGGATAGTCACTCCCCGGGGAGGGAGTCCTTATGCCGTCTGTTCAAGCCCGTAACTTCCCGTCGCTGTGCCGCCAGTGGCGGCGTTTCCGGAAACTCTCGCAGCTGGACCTGGCGCTGGCCGCGGACGTCTCGCAACGCCACGTGAGCTGGCTCGAGACCGGGCGCAGCACGCCCAGCCGCGAGATGGTGCTGCGCCTTTCGGACGCTATGGAGATCCCGCTGCGCGAGCGCAACATACTGCTGCGCGCCGCCGGCTACGCGCCGGTGTACGGCGAGAGCGGCCTCGACGAGCCGGTCATGCAGCCGGTGCTGCAGGCGCTGAAGCGCATCCTGGACCATCACGAGCCGCTGCCGGCCGTCGTCGTGGACCGCCTCTGGAACGTGCGGATGCAGAACCGGGCAGCGGAGAGGCTGCTGGGGGCAGCGGGTGACCCCGGAGCCATGCTGGAGGAGGTCGCCGTCGACGATGCGCTGAATCTCGCGCTCCTGACCGTGCATCCGCAGGGGCTCAGGCGCTTCATCGTCAACTGGGACGAGGTCATGCCGTCGTTCGTGCGTCGGCTGAGCAGCGAGGCGATGGCGACCGACGATTCGAAAGTACAGAGCTGGTTCTCGCGCCTGCTCGAGCTGGCGGGGCCGGTCCCGGACGCGGGTCCGGTAATGGAGAGCCTGCTGCCGGTGCTGCCCCTCGAGCTGAACATCGACGGCCTGGAACTCAGCCTGTTCTCCGTCATGTCGACCTTCGGCACGCCCCAGGACGTTACGACCGACGAACTGCGCATCGAGGCGTTCTATCCCACGGATGGGAAGACGGCGGACTTCTTCACGAGGGTCGCCTCATGACCCGCGCAGCCATCCTGTCGATCGTGTCTCACGCTCGTCCCGGCCGCCTGCGGAGGCGGCGCCGGCCGACGGCACCGCTACTGCTCATGCCCCGGGACGGTTAGAATGTAGCAGACGATCACATTGTCGTTGCCGGGAGAGCAACTTGAAACTCCGTTACAAGATTCTGACGGGAACGGCCGTCGTTCTCGTCGTTGCGGTGGCGGCCATCGCTTTCGTGCTGAGCCACGAGGCACCCTGCCCGGCGTTATCGCCCGGCTCGGAGTCCGACGATGCCATGCGGGCGTGGGTCCATCGATGTTATGGCGGCACCGAAGCGCTCAGCCTGGAGCGGCATGACCGGCCGGTGCCGGCCGACGACGAGCTGCTGGTCAGGGTGGCCGCTGCCGCCGTGAATCCCTACGACTGGCACTTCATGACCGGTTCACCCTATCTCATGCGCCTCATGACGGGGCTGAGCCGGCCGGACGAGATCCGGGTCGGCGCGGATTTCTCCGGGACCGTGGTGGCGGTCGGAGCGGATGTGACGCGATTCGCTCCCGGAGACGAGATCTTCGGATCGGCGACCGGTTCGTTCGCCGAGTATCTCACCGTCACGGAGGATGGGCCCGTCGCGGCGAAGCCGGCGAACGTGTCTTTCGAGCAGGCCGCAGCCACCGGCATCGCGGCGTTTACCGCGATTCAGGCGCTGCGTGACCACGGCGCACTGGAGGCTGGCGAAACGGTCCTGATAAACGGCGCGTCCGGCGGCGTCGGTACGTTCGCCGTACAGATCGCCCGCGCCATGGGAGCCGAGGTCACGGGTGTCTGCAGCGCCCGGAAGATGGATGTGGTGCGGTCCATCGGCGCTGATCAGGTCATCGACTACCGGCAGCAGGACTATACGGACAGCGAGCGCCGCTACGACGTGATCGTCGATATGGTGGGCAACCGGTCCGTGCTGGCGAACAGCCGCGTGCTGAACCCCGATGGTCGGCTGGTGATCGTGGGGGGACCCAAGGGTGACTGGTTCGCGCCCCTGAAGCCGGTGGTCGAGTCTGCGCTGATGTCGCCTTTCGTGGAGCAGCAGGTCGGGACGATGCTCGCCTACAGGAAACG
>CAZRSA010000023.1:0-27711 GCA_964602525.1 uncultured Woeseiaceae bacterium | reverse complement strand
AGACGAGGCGCCCCGATGCGACCTACAACTTCGGGCCGACACGCTACTACAACGTTTGGACGGTCGAACTGACCGAGTACCGGGAACCGCCGACCATCGCGACGAAGAGCGCCGTGGTGCTGGCCAGCCGGGTCTATTCGGCCGAAACGAAAGCGCCGGTGTGGGCCATCGAGTCGAAGCTCACCGTCAGGAAGAACCTCGACGACCCCATGGATTACTCGCTGATCACCGACGAGGCGACGTCAATCGTCGGGCGCCTCGCGCGCGACGGGCTACTGGCGCAGTAGCCCGCGTATCGAAGTGGTCATAGTCCGGGCGACGGGCACGACGGACCGCACCACCGCCATTGTTGCCAGCGACCCCGGGGCCGATTGCGGTTGCAGAGATCTGCGTCTCGCCTGATCTCGGGGAGCATATCGGAGAAACGCGGGGCCGGGTAAGCGATCTCGAGGTGATTCGAGGGCAACAGCGCTTCCTCGTCAGAGCACCGGCGCGGCGAGACGGGAAAGCGCGACGCCGAGGCGCCAGTACAGCGGCTTCTCGTCGATGCTCGCCGGGTCGATCATCACCGAGTTTGCGAAATCCCGTTCGAACATCTGCTCCATCCGTGCCGCGAACTCCGGCTCGGCGACCGCTGCCGTCACCTCGAAATTCAGCCGGAAGGAACGGTTGTCGAAATTGGCGGTACCGACGGTGGCGAAATCGTCGTCGACGAGCATGACCTTCTGGTGGAGAAAACCGGGCGAGTAGGCGTAGAACCTGATGCCCGTGTCGCGCAGTTGCCGGATGTAGTGAAACGCGGCGAGATGGACGGGCAGGCTGTCGGGTTTCTGGGTCGTAATGATGCGCACGTCGACGCCGCGCAGGGCCGCGAGATACAGCGCCTTCATGACGGCCTCGTCGGGGACGAAATACGGCGCGGAGATCCAGATACGCTCACGTGCCGAATGCAGCGCGGTGGTGAACATGAGTCCGGCGGCCTCGAGTCGCCGGCTGGGCGACGACGGCAGGATCATCACGGGCGTATCGGCGTCGTCCGCCGGTGTCGGGCGCCAGTTGAGGGCCGGGATGTCCCGCGTGGCCCAGTACCAGTCTCCCAGAACTACCGCCTGCAGTTGAATCGCCGCCGGCCCGTCGATCCTGAGGTGGGTGTCGCGCCAGGGACTGAACTCGGGATCCCGGCCCAGGTACTCGTCGCCCACGTTGTGGCCGCCGACCCAGCTCGACTTGCCGTCGACCACGACGATCTTGCGGTGGTTACGGAAATTGAGCTGGAACCGGTTCCTCCATCCGCGGTTCGGACGGAAGGAGGAGACCTCTACGCCAGCATCCTGCAGATCGGTAACGTAGTCCGCCGGCAGTCCGTGGCTGCCGATTTCGTCGTAGAGGACGAAGACGCGGACACCGGCCCGTGCCCGTTCGACCAGCGCATCCCTGACCTGTCGCCCCAGCTCATCGTCGTGGATCATGTAGAACTGGAACAGCACGTAGTCCTGAGCTCCGGCGATCCCGGCCAGGATGCTGTCGAAGGTGGCTTCCCCGTCGATCAGAAGTTCGGTTCGGTTACGCCCTACGAGATCGAACCCGGCCAGTGCCTTCAGTGCGTTGTAGGCGCCGGGCCTGTACGGCAACGGCGTGGCCCACGGCTCGAGTTCCGCGCGAATCTCGCCGAGCAGGTCGTCGATATCGTCCCGACGCGCCTCGTAGGCGTCGATGGTGCCCTGGAACTCGCTGCGGCCGAAAACCAGATAGGCAGGAACCGCCACGAACGGCATGGCGGCAAGAGATACCGACCACGCAATCGCGCCCTGGGCCGTGCGTACCGTCAACACGGCATGACCCGCGCAGACGAAGCCGGCCACATAGAACAAGGTTGCTATCAGGGCCAGCATACGTCTCCCGAAACGGCGCTTCGGTCGCGCCGTGGCCGTAGTCTCGCTACCCATCGGCCCTGCCTCGAAAGCCGGCCGAGCGTCAGCAGGAGAGAATTGGAGCGGGTGAAGGGAATCGAACCCTCATTCTCAGCTTGGGAAGCTGATGTTCTACCATTGAACTACACCCGCGGGCCCGGCAATGCCAGGGCAGTTTACCGCCAAGGAGCGTCGCCGGTCACTATCCCGGCGTGCACGGAGCGACTCGGTTGCAACCCCTGAGGGTCACGGCAACAGGAACGCCGAGACGAATACCACCGATCCCGTTAGACCGTCTGGTTAAACTTTTTGGCGCCCCGTATACTGCCAGCGGGGACGCGAGCCGCGCATCCGCACGTAACGTGTACCCCAAGCAGAAGAATCACAAACCTCACGGGGGATACAATGATGAAGAGAGCAGCAATGCTGACGGCATTGGCCGCGTTCCTGGCGCTTGGCCTGCCGCTCCATGGCGTAGCCGACGAGCACGAGACGCCCGGCCCACTGACGGACGTCTGGTACATGGTGCCGAAGCAGGGGATGGAGGCCGAGTTCGAGGCCGCGGTGAAGAAGCACGTCAGGTTCCGCGTCGATTCGGGCGAAACCCAGGAATGGAGCATCTACGTCCCGGTGATCGGCCACAACATGAGCATCTACCAGTTCCGCTCCTGCTGCCACACGTTCGCGGATCTCGACACCTTCCAGGCCGAGGCAATGGAGAAGGGTCTGGGCGCCAACTGGAACGAGAACGTACACCAGTATGTCGACCACTATCACCACTATCTCGAGCGGAACGACTGGGAACACAGCCACATGCCGGAGGACGGCGGGCCGTACAAGTACTACGGCGTCACCAGCCGCGTCTGGAAGCAGGGCGCAGGACCGGGTCCCAACGAGGCGCGCAAGCAGTTCAGCAAGATCGCGAAAGAACAGGGCTGGGCCGACGACGACCACCAGTGGCTCTGGCTCTCGCGCATCGGCGGCAAGCCCATGATGATGCTCGTCAGCCCGATGGACAACTTCGCGGACATGGCGCCTTCCGATCCCTCGTTCTACGATTTCCTGAGCGAGAAGCTCGGTTCCGAGGCGGCGGCCGACGCGCTCTTCGAGGAATTCGACTCCGGGTTCGAGAGTTCCGACTATACCGTCTGGACGGAGCGCGAGGACCTGACGGCCGCGGGCGACGACTGACGGTCTGAGCCGGCAATAGTACGTCCGTAATCCCGCGATCGGCCGACTGCGCCGGTCGCGGGATCCGGTTCGGGGCGCGCTCCCTAGTCGACGACGGTGAGCTCTTCCAGCAGGTGCTCGGCGTCGTACACCTTGTCGAGCGCCTCCAGCATGATGGCCGTGTCCACGGCCACGCTCCGGTTCAGGCTCGCGTCGAACCAGTATTCCCCGGCGATGGAGTGGATGTTGCCGTCGAAGGCCACGCCCACCAGCGCACCGTCTGCCGCAATGACGGGGCTACCCGAGTTGCCGCCGGTGGTATCGGCGGTGCTGACGAAATTGAACGGCGTGCCGGGGTCGAGCACCTCGCGCACCGACTGCCAGCTCTCCGGCACCAGGAACGGCCGCTGGCCGGTCGCGCGTTCGAACAGGCGTCTGGTCTCCGTGAAGGGCTCCACGTATTCACCCTTCTCCTCCCAGCCTTCCACCGCGCCATAGCTCACGCGCAGCGTGAAGGTGGCGTCGGGATAGATCTCGGTGCCGTAGATCGCGAACCGGGCGTCGGCGATCATCTCGCGCCCGCGGGCCAGCGGCGCCTCCACCCGTTCCTCGTAGGCCTCCCGCAGCTCGCGCGCCGACGGCTCGATAGCCAGGGCGAGCCTGATCATGGGGTCGTCGCTCGACTTGACGGCCTCCACGCCACCCTCCCAGAGGCCGCGCCGATACTCGGCCTCGTCCAGGCGGCTGTTCTCGACCAGGTAGGCGGCCAGCGCATCGGGTGACTCGTTACCGAGGATCGTCTTGACGTAGGCGCTGTCCGGCCCGAGCCATTCGCGCATCTTGGCCAGCGAGAAGGCGAGCCGCAGCTCGTCGTAGGGCTTGCTGATCGGCCGGTCCGCAAGAAGCCGCTGCTCCACCTGCGGCAGCGCGGCGTCGGTGTAGGCGCGGATGCGCTCCTCGTTGGGCTTCTCCCGCTCCACGGTGCCGCGGACGATACTGCGGGCGTAGCCGAACAGCTCCCCCATCAGCCCCGCCCGGTTCTCGATGAACAGGTGCTCCTCGTACAGGTTGCGGCGTGCCGCGACCGCATCGTCGATGAGCTCCCAGGCCTCGCCCCAGGCCGCCTCGTAGTCCGGGTTGGCCGCCACGGCCTCCCTGAGCTTGCGTTCGCCCGCCGCCTTCTCCGCCATCATCTCGTCGTCCAGTAGCGCGAACAGGCGGTTGCGCACCACCTTGATGCCGTTCTCCACCAGCAGGATGTTCTGCTGCACCGCCCGCGCGGCCTCCGGGCCAGTGTGCTGCCAGGCGAGCATGCGGCCGCGCAGCTCCGAGTTGCGCAGCAGCCAGATGGGGTAGACCACGTCGCGCAGCATCCGGAGCTCGGTCAGCGTCATCTGGCGGGACGTGCTGCCCGGGTGGCCTGTGACGAAGACGGGGTCGCCCGCCTCCGGGCCGCCGCGCCGCCAGGACAGGTAGTCCGGCGTCGACGCCGGTTCGCCGTCTTCGTATGCGCGCAGAAACGACATGTCGAACGACCAGCGCGGGAAATTGAAGTTGTCGGGGTCGCCCCCGAAGGCCGCGATGTCGAGTTCCGGCGCGAGCACCAGGCGCACGTCGTCGTAGCGCCGGTACCGGTAGATGAAGTACTGTCCTCCCTTGTACAGGCTGACCGCCTCGCAATGCAGCTCGCCCTCCGAGTCCGCCTCGCAGGCGGATTCCAGCCGGGTGAGCGCGGCCTTGCGGGCCTCGTTGGCCTCGGCGTCGGACAGGCCCTCGACCGCGCCCAGCACCTCCTCCGTCACCTCCTCGTAGCCGACCAGTACGGAGACCTGCTCGCCGGGGCACTGCAGCTCTTCGCCCCGTTCGGCGGCCAGGAAGCCCTCGTCCGAGAGGTTGCGCTCGTCGCTGCTCAGGTTGCGCACGCAGCCCCAGAGGCAGTGGTTGTTGGTCAGGATGAGGCCGTCGGGCGACACGAAAGAACCGGTGCAGCCGTTCTCCAGCCGGGTGGTGGCGAGCTGGGCCCGCTCCAGCCAGGCGTCGTCGATGACGACACCGTATTTTTCCTCCACCTGGCCGGCAGGGAAATTGTCGAGGGTCCACATGCCTTCGTCGGCGAGTGCGGCGAGGGGGAACACGAGGATGAGGGCCAAGATTTTGAATGATCGCATTCGGACTCTTCCGCTGACGGATCCGGTCATTCTAGAGTCGGATCCCCGGGAACGGAACCGGCTTCCGCGCGGATGCCGATTCGGCCTGTACCCGGTGGACGCAGGGTCGACACGAGGGTTTGGCGGGAATCCGGCCGGCGGATACACTCGAAAACGACGGTCGGTTCCCGCTGCCCTCACGGACATTCACCAGCATGGACGACACGAAGCCCCGCACCGCTGCCGAGGAGACCGGGGAGCCCGGCAAGAGCGTCTCGCTGCGTCCGGCCAACCCGGACGGCAAGAGCGCGAACAGCTTCCTGCTGGACTGGTATGCGAGCGCACCGCGGGGCGTCGTCGCGAAGCCCCGGCGGCAGGTGCTGGCAGAGCTGTTCACCTCGCTGCTGGTGCTGTCGGCGAACTTCGGCTACAAGCCGGCCGTCGGCGTACCGAACTACCTCTATCTCGTTGACGGCGAGTGGAGTCTGAGCCTGATCGCTCCCGAAGAGTGGCACGAAGATCGTCGCGAGGACTTCGCCGGAACCTGCGTGCTGCAGACCGACCGAACCTGGACGATCACACCCTCCGAACAGCTCTCCGCGGACACGGCCGTGGCGCGCGGGGTGGCCGCATTCTACGAGGCCTTCGCCCGGATGCTCGATACCGACGCCGTACTGGAAGACATCCTGCCGTTCCATGCCGGCCATCTCCCCTATTACCAGCGGCTGAATGCCAACGCCCTCAGCCGGTCGGTGCGTGCCGCCGCGACCCTGGGCGATCAGCTCGCGATACCGGCGCGGGAGTGGCGGCTGGCGTTGCCCGACAACGCCCGGCCTCTGCTGCGAGGGCGATGAACCGCCGCCGGGCGGGCGTTGCGGGACGGAGTCCGGCTCGTTGCCTGCCTGGGGGCGGCGCCGGACTAGCGTTTGACGCCACTCGATTCCTGAACCATGGTGGGAGTGCGAGTGACCGAACGCATCGGATAACCGCGAGGTGAATCATGACTGCAACCGCACGGAAGACGCTGCCGATCCTGATTGTCGTCGCCTTGGGCGCGACCGCCTGTCAGCCGGAATCGCCGGCCGAACCCCCGCAAGCGGCCGAGGCCGAGTCGGCTTCGGGGCCGGCGGCCGGGGAGAATCAGGCTGACTACCCGGGGCCGGATCCCGCGGGCGCTGCCGTCTGGACCCATCTGCAGGGCGAGGACTACCGCGAGAGCTGGTCGTTCTGGCCGGGCCGCGGTGAACTCTACGAGGGGCGAGAGCCTCACGGCATGCTGCTGACGACCTATGTGAACGATGCGGCACTCCGGGCCGTGGAGAACAAGGCCGGGCGTATGCCGCCGGGCGCGATGATCGTGAAGGAGAACTACACGCCTGAGGAGGAGCTGGCATCGGTGACCGTGATGTACAAGGCACCCGGGTTCAATCCGGACCACAACGACTGGTTCTTCGCCAAGTATCAGCCGGACGGTTCCGTGGCCGAGACGCCGGACGGCAAGCAGCAGGCAGGCCGCGTGCCCGGCTGCCAGGCCTGTCACGCAGGGCGTAAGACCAACGACTACCTGTTCACTGGTCGGATCCGGGCCGAGGGGATGTAGTCCGCCTGCCGGCGCGGCCGGCGACGGTCTTCAGGCCTGCTCTGGCGTCGTCGGTACAGGCACCGGCAGTCGGAACAGCACGGCATACAGCAGCGGCACCACCACCAGGGTCAGCAGCGTGGCGAACGCCAGCCCGAACATGATGGTGACGGCCATGCTCTTGAAGAAGGGATCGGCCAGCAGCGGCGCCACGCCGAGTATGGTCGTGAGCGCGCCGAGGAAGACGGGCCGGGCACGGGCCACGGCGGCATCCAGCACGGCCTGCTGCCCGGGTTTGCCGCCCGCGATCTCGGCGTCTGCCTGGTCCACGAGCACGATGGAGTTCTTCACCAGCATGCCGATCAGGCTCAGGAAGCCGAGGATGGCCATGAACTCGAACGGCGTCCGGAACAGCAGCAGCCCGACCGTGACGCCGATCAACGCCAGCGGCGCCGTCAGCCAGATCACCAGCGGCTGGCGGAAGGCGTTGAACATGACCACGACCGCCAGGATCATGGCCGCGAAACCGAACGGCGCGGACGCGGCCAGGCCCGCGTTGGCCTCCTGGGAGGCCTCGTATTCGCCGTGCCACTCCAGGGCATAGCCCGGCGGCAGTTCGATGGCCTCGACCTGCGGGCGCAGGCGCTCGAGCACCGGCGCCCACAGTTTGCCCGGCAGCGGATCGGCCTGCGCCTTGATGGTAGGAAACCGATCCACCCGTCGGATTATCGCGTCCACCCACTGGATCTCTACGTCCCGCACCAGCTGACCCACCGGCAGGTAACGCCCAGCGGCCGGGCTGTAGACCTGGACATTATCCAGCTCGTCGGGGCCGGCACGTTCGGCGAGCGGCGCGCGTGAGACGATGGGGATGAGGTCGTCGCCCTCGCGGTAGACGCCCACGTTCTCGCCCGTATACACGCGCTGCAGGGCGGCGCTGACCTCGGTGGTGCTGACGCCCGCCCGGCGGGCCGCCACCTCGTCCACCACCGGACGCAGCACGGGCACGCGCTGGCGCCAGTCGTCCTGCACCGCCATCGTCTCCGGGTCATCCGCCATGATGGCCTTGGCCTGGGCGGCGAGCCGTCTGAGCACGTCCGGATCCGGGCCGCGGAATGCGGCCTCGATTTTCTTACCGCCGCCGCGCCCCAACATAAATTTCCAGACCTTGACGTCGGCATCCGGATGGCGCGCCGTGAGTTCGTCCTGGAGTTCGCCGACCAGGCCCGGGATTACCGAGTTGTTCCCGACGTCCACCAGCAGCTGGCCGTAGCTCGAGCTCGGGTCTTCGGGGCTGTAACTCAGCATGAAGCGCAGCCCGCCCTGGCCGATGAAGCTGGTGACGTTGGTGACGCCGGGTTTCGTCCGCACGTACTCGCCGGCGGTCTTCATCTCCGCGGCCGTGGCTTCGATGTCCGTCCCCTGGGGCAGGTACATGTCCACCACGAACTGGGGCCGCGCCGAATCGGGCATGAAGCCGGGGGGCACGTAGCCGAAGCCGATGACGGCGCCGGCCAGCAGCACGATCAGCGTGACACCGGAGGCAGCGCGGTGACGCAGCACGGCGGTCAGCACGCCGCGGTAGCGGCCGAGGACACCGCCCTCGCCACCGTCGGCTGCCGGGTCCTTCGGCTTCACCCGCAGGAACCGCACGCACAGCAGCGGCGTGATGGTCACTGCCAGCAGCCAGGACAGCAGCATGGAATAGAGGATCACCCAGAACAGCGAGCCGGCGTATTCGCCCATGTCGCTTGGCGACAGGCCGATGGCGCTGAAGGCCAGGATGCCCACGGCAGTGCCGCCGAGCAGCGGCCACTGGGTGGAGCGCACCACTGCGGAGGCCGCCGCGCGCGGGTCTTCGCGCCGCTGCAGCCGCACCAGTATCCCGTCGGTGACCACGATGGCGTTGTCCACCAGCATGCCCAGCGCGATGATCAGCGCGCCCAGCGAGATACGCTGCATGGCGATGCCGTCCAGGTTCATCGCAATCAGGGTGCCCGCCACCGTGAGCAGCAGGACGGCGCCGACGATCAGCCCGCTGCGCAGCCCCATGAACACCACCAGCACGCCGATCACGATCACGAGTGCGGCAATCAAGTTGTTCACGAACCCGGCGACCGCCTGGCGCACCGAGTCCGACTGGTAGGAGATGACGTTCAGCTCCATGCCCACGGGCCGCAGCGACTCCAGCTCGGCCAGCCGCGCCTTCACGGCGTCGCCCATCTGCACCACGTTGCCGCCGGCCACGTTGGAGATGCCGAGTCCGATGGCCGGCCGCCCGTCGTAACGCACGTAGGCGCTCGCGGGCTCCACGACGCCGCGGGTGACGCTGGCCACGTCGCCCACGGTGATGATCTGCTCGCCGCTCGAGGAGCCGAGCGTGATGCTGCTGATCGCCTCGACGGAGTCCACCGGTGCCACCGGCGTGATGGTGACGCGCTGCTCTCCCACCAGGGTATCGCCGGCGGGCATGATGACGTTCTGCGCCTGCAGCACCTGGTAGATGTCCTGCAGCGGTATGCCCAGCTGCGTGGCCCTGGTGGAGGCGATCTCGACGAAGATGGCCTCCTTCGGGGCGCCCAGCGTCGCCACCCGGGCGACGCCCGGCACGAGCAGCAGCTCGCGCTCGAGGTCGTCCACGTAGTCGCGGATCTGCGTCAGCGAGTAACCCTCGCCCGTGACCGCGAAGAACAGCGAGAACACGTCGCCGAAGTCGTCGTTGACGAAAGAGGGGCCTGCGCCAGGCGGCAGGCGCGACTGGGCGTCGTTCACCTTGCGCCGCAGCTTGTCCCAGATTTGTTCGAGCTCGGCGCGGGTCTTGGAGAACGCGAGCTTCATCTCGACCTTCACCAGGGAGTTCCCCATGCGCGAGACGGAGGTGACCTCCTCCACCTCCTGCAGCTGCTGCACCGCACTCTCGATGACGTCGGTGACCTCGTCGGCGACCTCGAGGGGAAGCGCACCGGGATAGGCCGTCGAGATGACGGCCTTGCGGATGATGAACTCCGGGTCCTCGTAGCGGGCGAGGCCCAGATAGGAGAGGTAGCCGCCGATCAGCAGCAGCGCGCAGCCGACCCAGGCGATGGTGCTCTTGCGCAGCGTCTAGTCGGCGAGATCCACGGCGGAGCCCCGGCCCTCAGAGGGGCCGCACCGGCATGGCGTCGCGCAGGTGGCTCACGCCGGCCGTGACGATGCGCTCGCCGGATGCGAGGCCGGCCGTCACCACGGCGCCCTCGCCCGTGACCTCGCCGATCTCGATCACGCGCTGGCTCACGCGGGAGGTGTCGGGATCCACCACCCACACGCGGGAGTCGCCGTCCGGACCGGCGAAAATCGCCTTCATCGGCACCAGCAGCGCCTCCTCGCCCTCGCCGGCGGCCACCGACGGGAAGACCTCGGACGCCATGCCCGGCAGGATAGTCACGCCCTGGGGGCGGGTCAGCGAGAGCACCACCTCGTAGGTCTGGGTCTGGGGATCCGCCTCGGAAGAGAACGACTTAAGCGTCACGGGGAAGCGTCTGTCGGGGATGCCCTCGAACGCCGCCTCGCCGGCCACACGCCGCGGTGCACCCTGCACGATGCGCTCGGGCACGTGTATCACGATCTCCAGTTCGGCCAGGTCCTGCAGGCTGGCCACCGGCTCCTTGGCCTGCACCGCCTGGAAGTTCTCCACGTAGCGGCGGGCGACGATACCGTCGAAAGGCGCCGTGAGGCGGGTGTCCTCGAACTCCTTGCGGGCGGCCGCATAACGGGAGCGCGCCACCTCCATGGCGGTGCGCTTCTGGTCGACCTCGGCCCGGGCGACCGCCCGGGTTTCCTGCCAGACCTTCTCCACGCGTTCGTAATCGGCGCGGGCCTTGTCGTATTCCGCCCGGGCCGCCGAGAGCTGGAGCTCGAACTGCTCGGCATCCAGCGCGGCGATCAGGGCGCCGGCCTTCAGCGTCTGACCCTCGGTAACCGGAAACTCCACGAGCTTGCCGGCCACGTCGAAGGCCAGCTCGGCACGCTTGACCGCGCGGACGCGGCCGGGGAAACGCAGGCCGGAGCCCAGATCCGTGGCGCCGACGGTGACGATCTGCGCGGGTCGGGCCACTTCCTCCTGGGTTACCGGCGGCGGTTCGCCACAACCGGCGAGGACTGCGACCAGGGCCCCGAGGATCGCCGTCCTCCACATGATGGTCTGCCCAATCTGAGCCATGCCCTTCGCTCCACTGCTGTCCCGAGGCGGGGAATTGGTGTGTTTCTTCATTATTATTCGCCGGGAGGCGCGTCATGACCGCGTCATTTCGTGTGCGGCCAAGAGTACCCAACAAAGCGGCCCGTCCGCCATAGCGACGCTACCCATTCAGGGTAAGGCGCAAGATGTCGTGCCGGGTTGCGGCAGGACGATCCGAGCAGGAAGATGAACGACGAGCACAAGCACCACGATTGCTGCGGCGGCGGCCTGCCGGCGCCTTTTCCATCGGTCGTTCCGTGCGCCCATTTTGGGCGATGTAATCGCCCGAAGCAGGAAGCCGGCATGTCGATGCGTTAGAGTCGCGTATTCCACCTGCTTCCCTCCGTGAGTGTGGCGAACAGGGTGAAGCATGTAACAGCCCGGGAGATCGCGCGTGAGAATACTCCGACAGCCCCAGATCCTGCTGCTTGCCGCCACGCTGGTCATGGCGGGCTGTGCCGGCCCGCGTGTGCAGCCGCTCATGCCCACGCCGGTGCTGTTCACCGAAATGGAGGTCAGCCCGCTGGATCACATACCGGAGACCCAGCGCTGGAACCCACGCCGTGTGTATTACGCGACCACCCGGCAGCGGGAAGACGACCTGATGCGCATCGACTACAGCAACGCGGAGAGCGACGTGGTCTCGGTGGGCATGAGCCTGATCGGCTTCGGCGGTCCCGATGTCTCCTGGTCCGACCTCATCGAATACTCACGCCGGGCCGAGCGGCCCGAGGCCGTAGACCTCACGATCGCCGGCCTGATAGAGGCGGGCAATTTCATGGTGGACGAGGAAGGCAAGGTGCGCGACATCGGCGGCGCCGCCGCCTGGCTGATGGCCGACCTGAATGCAACCATCGAATCGGCCCGAGACCGGGATCTCCTGATCTATGTCCATGGCGCCAAGGTCAATTTCTACAACGCCAATGCCTTCGCCGCCCAGCTGGATCACTTCATGGGCCGGGACATGACCTCCATGGCCTTCTCCTGGCCGACGCGGCAGAACATCCTCGCTTACGGCAGCGGCAGCGACGTGCGGCGAGCGTACACGGCGGCGCCCGCCCTCACCGCGCTGCTGGAACTGCTGGCGCGTGACTCCGTGGCGCGGCGTATCCACATCATCTGCTGGAGCGCCGGCGGGCGCGTCGTGAACTCGGCGCTCTCGCAGCTGCATGCCCGTCACGCCGGTGACGGCGAGGATCTGCGCGGGCGCTTCCGGCTCGGGACGGTGTATTTCGCGGCGGCTGACGTGCCGGGCGAGGAATTCCTCGAAGCGCTGCCCGCGCTGAACGAACTGGCCACGCGGATCGTCGTCACGGTTTCCTCCAGGGACAGCGCGCTGCAGATGGCGCGGACCTTCATGCGCGGCGGCGCCCGCATCGGCCAGCGCAATATGGATCTGAGCGCGGAAGAGATGGAGGTGGTGACGGCGGCCGACCGTCTCGAGGTCGTCGACGTCTCCCTGGGCTGGGAAGGACGCGGCTTCGACATCACGGGCCACCGCTACTGGTACGACCATCCCTGGGCGAGCACCGACATGATCCTGGCCGTGCGCAGCGATCTCGGCCCCGGCGAGCGGGCACTCGCGCCGACGGACCTGGAACTGCTCTGGGGCATACCGCCCGACTACCCGGAACGACTGCGCATGAGCCTGACCCGGGAAGACCTGGAGATCCGGCGTAACGACTGAGGCATCCACACCCTCCTGCAACCGAAGCGGGACGACGACGGCGCCGGCGTACAGGGGTTGCGATTGATGCGCTGGCTGGCTATCGCCCTGGCGGCCGTCGTACTGATATTCGCCGGCGTCCTCATCTACCTCGCCAGCGCCGACCTCGGCGGCTTCAAAGACCGGCTCACACCACTGGTGAGCGATGCGCTGGGCCGGGAGCTGCGCGTGGACGGCGACCTTTCTCTCCGCCTCGGCCGCACCGTCCGGCTGCGAGCGGCGGACGTCTCGGTGGCGAACGCGCCGTGGGCCGACGGGCCGTACCTGCTGGAGGCGGAGGAAGTGGCGGCGGAGGTCGATCTCCGGTCGCTGCTGGAAGGACCCGTCCGGATCGAGTCCGTCGTTTTGCGGGGCGCGGTCATCCGCCTGCAGGAGGCAGATGACGGCCGGCGCAACTGGTCACAGCAAACCGTCGGGGAGTCGGAGGAGGTCGGGACGGATCTGGGGGGAACCCTCGACACACTGCGGAGCATCGCGAGCTTCTCTGCGAGCGATGTCCGGTTCCTGTACGCCGCACCGTACCTCTCGAGCCCGAGCGATATCGTTTTCGGCACGGCGGAATATGGCGTTCAGGGCGACCTGATGAACGCCGACGTCAGCGCAGAGGTCAACGGCATCCCGCTCGTACTCGCAGCCGAGATCGCACCCGCGGATGCAGGGGCCGCGGCCGGCGGACTCAGGATCGGCGCCGACGCCCGGATGGGGGAGGTGGTACTGACGGCCGGTGCGCTGCTGGCGGACCGGGAGGTCCTTGCCATATCGGCTGCCGAGTTCGAACTGAACGGGCCGGACATCGACTACGTCTTCGATGTGCTGAAGTTGCCGAAAGTCACTTCCGGGCCGCTGTCGGTCAAAGCGAAGCTGACACCGGACCCGCAGCGTTCCGGCTTCGACGCGGAAGGTCGGGTGGGCGAGTACCGCTTCGAAGCGGACGGCTGGGTGGAGGACCTGAAGGGGGCCGGCGGTTTCGACGTCTCCGTGGTCCTGGCCGGCGAGAATCTGTCCGCTCTCGGCAGGCGGTTCGCCATCGAGGATCTGCCCGCCGAGCCGTTCGAGGTGGACGGCAGGCTCCGCTCGCGCACGGACGGGGTCGAGTTCGAGGACACGCGGATCGTCGTCGGGGAGGAACAGGCGCAGGTCGAGGGAAGCATCCTGTGGCCCGCGGGCGGCGGCGAGGAGCTGGACGTCAGGGCACGATACCGCAGCATATCCGGCCGGGTCACCGCGGCCATCCGCCGCGATTCTCCGCAGCACGACATCGGCTTCGGCTTCAGCATCGAGGGCGAGGATGCGGGAGAGCCGGCTGGCCGCGTGGGTCTGGACCATCTCGACGACCTGCCCTTTGCAGCGAGCGGCGAGGGCAATTATCGCGGCCGGACGCTCTCGCTCCGTGGAACGCGCATCCGCGTAGGCGACCAGCGGGCGGAGCTGACCGGCCGCGCGGAGCTCGTTCCCAACGCGCCCGACGTGGAACTTCGCTTCGACGCCGAACGCATCGATCTGTCGCCCTGGCTGCCCGATGACGGCCCGCTGGATCCCGCACTGCGGAAGATGACGGGGACTGGCCGGGTCACGTTATCCGAGGGACGCCTGGCCGCCGACGAGCTGGACCTCCGCGCGGCCGACGTGGCACTGGCGGGGCGCGTGGCCCTGCCCCTGACGGAGGGCGGCAGGTCCGGCGAGTTCGCACTGCATCTGCAGGCTCCCTCCGCCGGGGCGATCGTGCCCGGGCTGGCCGGGTCTCCGCTGGCCGCGCAGCCCATCGATGTGCAAGGGAAAGGCAGCTGGGAGGCCGGCGGATGGCGGCTCGAAGACTTCTTCGTGCGGAGCGCCGACAGCGGCGACGTCCGCGGGAGCGTCAACTTTGCCGGGGGAGCGCGTCCGGCCATCACGGCCACGCTGACCTCCGAACGGCTGGACCTGCGCCGGAACAGACCGGCTGCTCCGGCGCCCGAGCCCGCTCCTGCAGACGAACGGTTCATTCCTGCGTGGGAAATCCCGCTGGCGAGGCTTCCGGATCTCGATGCCGAGCTGGACGTCGATATCGCCTCGCTGTACGGCGCCGGTATGGGCGGGGAAACGGTGTTCCTGGACGCTGCGTTGCGAGACGGCCGGCTGATCGTGGACAGGCTGCAGACACGGGGCCCGCGGGGGCGGATACGGGCCAGCCTGACCGTCGAGCCCGACGCGGCGCCAGCCTACGTCGCCACCCTGACGCTTAACGGGGAGCAGCTGTACGTGGCGCCGCCCGACGAGCCCGCCGCCTCCCTGTCCGAACGTCCGTCCTTCGAAGTGACAGCGGCGCTGAACGCGCGAGGGGCGAATCTGCGCGAGCTGGCCGCCGGCCTCGACGGCCGCCTGAAACTGCAGATGGGCGCAGGCACCATACGGCGGCGCGGCGGACTGCTGACCACCCTCGTATTCGAGGATTTCCTCTCACGCACTCTCGAGACCATTAATCCGCTGATCAAGTCGCGTGACGAGGTGCAGCTCAACTGCCTCGTCCTGGTAGCGGACGTCGAGGCGGGCACGGTCCGCGGTGATCCGATGCTGGCTCTGCAGACATCGGAAGTGAACGTACTGGCCCGTGGGCAGATTGATCTCGGCAGCGAATCGCTCAACGTGGACATCGCTACTCAACCGCGGCGTGGTCTCGGCGTCAGTCTCGGCGACCTGATCAACCCGTTCACCCGGGTCGGCGGCACCCTGGCGTCGCCCCGGCTGGTGGCAGACCCGAAATCGGCCGCGTTCGAGACCGGCGCCGGCATCGCCACCGGCGGAGTCTGGATACTCGCCAAGAAGTTACGGAGCCGTTTCCTGTCCGGGGATCCCTGCGCCAACGCGCTGGAGAAACACGACGCGGAAACGGATCGCTGAGCGATGCCGTGACCGCAAGCCGACGGTCGGCTTTTCGGGTCGGATGCACCAGCGACGCTTTCTTGGCACTATGCATGCCTCTGCCAAGGTCATGACATCAGGTGTGGCGCGTGGCCTTCACCCTTGAATTTCTCTGGAATCTCCTCCTGCTGTCACAGCATGTGCTGCCCTTGTTCGCCGGCCTCGCGACAATCATCGCGGCCTTGTCGATCTGGGCCGGGCGTGGCGAGGGGTGGTCCGTGGCCGACAGCCTTTATTTCGGCTTCATTACCGCGCTTACGGTCGGCTACGGCGACCTCCGCCCGACGAGCGGGCGCAACAAGTTCGTCGCGGTGATCATCGCGCTGTTCGGGCTCATCACCTCCGGCATCCTCGTCGCCATTGCTGTGGAGGCAGTTTCGATGACTTACCGGACGAGAGGCTGATCGGCGAGACCGCTCATTTTGGGCGACCCGGTCGTGATCCGGCCGTTCAGGGCGGTGATGTCCGGGCGTTCTGCGCAACTAATCGAGCTCTATGCCGATGCCGATCGCGTACGTGATGTCTTCCTGCTCGTTGCCGGCAGCCGGTTCGGACTCCCAGTCCCAGTCCACCTGCACGTTCATGTAGATATCACCCCAGACGTCCCAGCGGATGCCGGTCGTGGTATCGACCACCTTGTTCGAGCGGCCGGTGACGTAAACCCACAGTCGGTGGTCGTGGTAGAACTCGAGATCGCCGCCGAGCATGTCACGGCGATAGCGGAGATCCCACCGTGCTGCGGACGAGTCTTCCGTGGAGCCGCCCAGCCGCTCGCGGACACCGAGGGCCGAGAGCACAACCTCGAACTGGCGATAGGCGTCGTCGAAGAACTGATGACCCAGGCCGACACCGGGCGTATAGCGGTAGGTCAGCTCGCGGATGGGGTCGCGCTCGTAGCCTATGCCGGAGGCCAGGAACCAGTTGTCGGAGAAGAACCAGCTGTACACGTAGTTGGCCGTGTACTGCTCCTTCGTCGTGAGGCCGTCCTGGTCGATGCGGTCGAAGCGCAGATCCGCACGATGGCGATGGTCGCCGATCTTCACGCCGCCCGCACCCTGCCAGAGAAAATTGCTGGTTTCGGTGTTTCCCTGCGTCGCTCTGTAGGAGAAGTCGGAGCGGACATCCCAGTCGAACCTGTCCTCCGGTTCGGTGAGTTCCTCGATGTCCATCGGCGCAAACGGCTGCGTGCCCGCATCGGTGACCAGGATGATGTTGCCCGCGGCATCGGTGGCGAAGCGGCCGGTCACCTCGCTGTGATCGCGCAGCTCGATCTCCAGATCCTCGTCGGATTCCATGCGGGCGACGGCGTCC
The DNA here is from genome assembly GCA_964602525.1 of uncultured Woeseiaceae bacterium. GTDB lineage: Bacteria > Pseudomonadota > Gammaproteobacteria > Steroidobacterales > Woeseiaceae > Lentisalinibacter. The sequence goes on along the minus strand of CAZRSA010000023.1, from coordinate 10,754 downwards.
AGCGAGATGGGGAACTCGTCAGCATAAGGCGTCTCCACGAAGAGCTCGTTGTCCCAGACGCGCTTGATGTCGCCGGTGATGCGGTCGCCGTTCTGCATGTAGACGACGTCGGCAGCCACCGGACTGCCGAGCAGAAGGAGTGCGCCGAGCACCGGGGCAGCAAAATGATACTTCGCAGACATGACGGAAACGCTCACCGGCTGTTTTGAACGGCGGTCAGCCTAGCGATGACAGGGCATGCCGGCAACTGCGGCCGGCCGGTCAGCGCGCCTCGGCGGTGAACAGGAACCGGTTCACGCAGAACAGGAACTCGTCCGCCTCTGCACGCCGTTCGATGTCTTCCTGCCAGTGGCCGACCTCGTCTTCGCTCGCGGCACCGGTGGCCACGGCACTGGTTGCGCACTGGGCGATCATGGTTGCTGCGTAGCCCTCGTCGTCGAGGCGCGTCGAGAGTACCGGGACGGCGTGGATCCGGATGTCGCCGAACCCCGACTGACGGAGCAACGGCTGCAGCCGCTGCGGCAGACGCGGACTCGGCACGGCGGCGTCCCAGGCGCCGAATAGGCGCCGGGTGAGATCTGCGTCCTGCGCGGTCATGGCGGCGGTCTGCCAGTCCGTTTCCACGATTGCGACACGGCCGTCCGGCCGCAGGACGCGGCGGATCTCGGCGAGCGCGGCTTGCGGCTGCTCGACGTAGAGCAGCACCTGGGCAGCGGCGACCGCGTCGGCCGCGCCGGAACGCACCGGCAGGCGCGTCGCATCCGCCTGCGTCAGGGCGATCTGCGGTATTCCTGCGCACCGCTGGTGTGCGAGAGCCAGCATGGAAGGGCTGAGATCGAGTCCGAGCACGAAGCCGTCCGGGCCGACGGCGGCGGCCAGTCCCCGTGTCAGCAGGCCCGGCCCGCAGCCCACGTCCAGGACGCACGCGCCGTGGGCCGGGGCGAGCGCGTCGAGGGTGTGTTGCCGCTGGTACCGGATCTCCGGGGAAAGGTAGGCCCGCTCGGTCCGCCTCGCCCGGGCGTCGTTGTAGTGGGTGCGTCCTGGCACGGGTGCGCCTCCGCTGGGGCAACGAGCCGCATTATGGTGCAGGCGAACGGCGGCGGACAGGGCGCGCTATACTAGGCGGTTCATGTGCACCCGCAATAGTCAGTACCGCCGGCTCGCGATCCTCGCGAGCGCTCTCCTGCTCGCCGCCTGTGCGGGTCATGTGCCTGTGGGGTCGGCGCCGGACGCGCAAGCGTCTGTAGAGGCGGCGGCAACGATTGAGGTCTCCTTCGTAACGAATCGGCAACTGGAGACGGATGGCGACGGCCTGGACTACTACGGGGGCGCTCGCGGACCGCTGACGGCGGGGCGCTGCCGGGTGGCTATCGGAAACGGCGGGGACGGTGCCGGCGTCGAGGATCAGGAAGGCAGAGTGGTCGGCGTGACACCGGCTCTGGACGTGACGTCCGTCGTCGGCAGCGGGGAGCGGGCCGGCGCAGTCGTCTACATCCACGGTTTCAACGAGAGCTTCGGGCGGAGCTGTCGCCACGCAGCGTTGCTGCAGGACCGGCTGGGGCTCGACGGCCGGCTGCTGCTGTTCAGCTGGCCGGCCGATCGCAAGTACGTTACGTACGCTAGCGATACCGGCGATCTGGCCTGGAGCCTGCCGGATCTGCGGGCGGTACTCGAAGGCCTGGCGGCGCGGCATGGCAGCGCCAACGTGAGCATCCTGGGGCACAGCCTCGGTGCACGCGCCACGGTGGAGGTGCTCGCGCGATTGGACGACGGTGCGGGCGCGTTCGGCCAGGTCGTGCTGGTCGCTCCCGATATCGCGCGGTCGCGATTCGCAGAGTTACGGCCGGCGCTGGAGCGGCGGGCGGATCGGGTGACTATCTACGCCTCGGAGAACGACCTGGCGCTGCGACTGTCCACCGTCGTGAATACGTCGGCGCGGCTGGGCATTACCGACGAAGAGGCCCACGCGGAGAGCGCGGTGTCCGCGAACGTGCAGCTCGTGGACGTGTCCGGAACCGGCCTGTACAGCCTGAGCGGGCATGTCTATCACCTGCGTAATCCGGCGGTGATCGAGGATATCGGCCGTCTGTTAGCCCCGGCGACAACCGATGCGGTTGGCCGCTACGAGCGTGTGCCGGGATCTGCTCCCGGGTTGTGGCGGCTGGTGCCGGTCAAGCGGGAAGCGACGGCTGCGGCCGGACGGACTCATGCGAAGCACTTCTGAAACTTTCAGAAGTTCCGAAAGTTGCAAAACTTCGGTCCGGCACCTCAGGCCTCAGGCGATCCAGACCTGTTGGGCGTTGACGAATTCGTGGATGCCGTGGGCGCCGAGTTCGCGACCGTAGCCGGAGCGGCCGACGCCGCCGCTGGGTAGCCGGGGATCGGTCTTGACGATGCCGTTGACCGCCACCTGGCCGGTGTAGAGGCGCCGCGCCATGGCCTCACCGCGTGACGCATCCGTCCATACCGCCGCCGCCAGTCCGTAGGGCGTGTCGTTGGCGATGGCGAGCGCCTCTTCGGCGTCCGCCGCCCTCATCACCACCGCCACCGGGCCGAAGGTCTCCTCGCAGGCGCCGGTCATCTGCTGCATGACGTCGGTCAGCAGCGTCACCGGGTAGAAGAAGCCGTCGCCTCGCGGCAGCTCGCCGCCGAGGCGGCAGGTGGCACCGGCGTCGATGGTGGCCCGCACCTGGCGGTGCAGGTTGGCGCGGAGGTCGTCCCGTGCGATCGGCCCCACGTCGGTGGATTCCTCGCGCGGGTCGCCCACCTTCAGTTTCGCCAAGCGCTCCTGCAGCAGTTCCACCATGCGCTCGTATACCGGCGCCTCCACGATGGTGCGCTTGGCAGCTATGCAGCTCTGCCCCGCGTTGATGATGCGCGACAGGGTGATGGTGTCCGCCGCCTTCTCGAGGTCGGCATCCGCCAGCACGATGGCCGGATCCGAGCCGCCGAGCTCCAGCACGGAGCGCTTGATCTCGGACGCCGCCGCGGAGGCCACCGCGGCGCCGCCCCGTTCCGATCCGGTGAAGGAGACGCCGCTGATGCGCTCGTCGCGGATCACGGCTTCCACGGCCGGCGTCTCGATGGGCAGGTTGCCGAAGACACCCTCCGGCGCGCCCACCCGGGTGAACACGTCGGCGATGGCTGCGGCACAGCCCGGCACGTGGGGATCGTGCTTCATGACGCAGGTGTTGCCGGCCATCAGTGCCGGTGCGGCGAAACGAAATGCCAGCCAGAACGGCGCGTTCCAGGGCAGCACGCCGAGGATGGTGCCCAGCGGCAGGTACTGCACGTAGCTCGAGCTGGCGTCGGAGGCGATGACGTCGGCCGACAGGTAGGACTCCGCGTGCTCGGCGTAATGCTCGGCGCACCAGGCGGCCTTCTCCACCTCCCCGCGGGCTTCGCGCACCGGCTTGCCCATCTCCTCGGTCATGAGCGCGCCCAGGGCGTCCACGTCCCGGCGCATCTCGGCGGCGACGGCCCGGAGCAGCTCGGCGCGCTCGCCGAAGCCGGTGTCGCGCCAACCGGGGAAGGCGGCGGCGGCGCCGGCGAGGACGGTCTCGACCTGATCGGGTGAGGCCGGCTGCACCTCGCGGATCACGGTACCGGTGGTGGGGTCGATGGCGGTCAGCATGGGGTCGGGCTCCTGGTCTGACGGTGACGGTGTCGCTCAGGACACCTTGTCGGACTGGTCGGGCTCCTCGGCCTTCGCCGGCCGCCTGCCGGACCTGGCGGAGTCTTCCCGCGGCGGCATGGAGATCAGGGTTTCGCTCGCCCCTACCCGCTTGCCCGTCAGGGTCTGCTCGCCCTTCACGATGAAGTTCTCGTCCAGGGTGAAGAAGGACTGGCAGCTCTTGTCGGTCACATGGATGGTGTCGGATATGCCGACGGTCTTGTCGCCGTCCACGCCCCACATCCACGGGATGATGTGGAAGCACATGCCCTCCTCCAGGATGGTGCTGCTGCCCTGGCGCAGGCTGCAGATGTAGCCCTCGTCCCAGCTGGGCGGGAAGGCAATACCGATGGAGTAGCCCGAGCGCGTGATGAGGTTCGCGCCCACCTGATTGTCCTGGATGATGGCGCGGATCAGGTTGTCGGCATCGGATACGGTCAACCCCGGCCGGATGATGTTCTTCACTTCGCGCAGCGCGAGCTTCATGCGTTCCTGGGCCTGCAGCAGCGACGGCGTCATGTCGCCCAGCAGCACTGTGCGCATCATCGCGGTGTGGTAGCGCCGGTAGCAGCCGCCTACCTCCAGGAAGACGTGCTCGCCCGGCTGGACCGTGCGCCCTTCCCAGGTGGCGTGGCCGATCATCGTGCGCGGCCCGGAGGTCACGTAGGGCATGACCGCAGGAGGTTCGCCGCCCGCCTTGAACATGGCGCTGGAGATGGCGGCACCGATATCGTTCTCGGTGGCGCCCGCCTCCGCCGCATCGTAGCCGGCGAGAACGCCAGCCTCGGTGGCGGCGGCGGCCTTCTTCATCACCTCGATCTCGTACCGTGACTTGGTGATGCGACCCTGCTCGACGATGCCGAAACAGTCCAGCAGGCGGCCGCCGGTGAAGGTGGTGTGGATGCTGTCCTGGTGATAGGCGGGGAAGAAATAGCTGTTGCGCTCGTAGCCGATGTCCTTGCCGTTCAGGCCGAACTCCCGCAGCGACTCCACCAGCATCTGGATGGCATCGCCGGTGTCGGGGTACGGCCGGGTGCGCTCCACCCAGGTGCGGGCATGGATGTTCGACTCCTCCATGCCCCGGGTGATCATGAACGGCTCGTCCTCCAGCGGGACGACCAGTGCCTGGAAGAACGAATACCCCGTGGTCTGATAGTCCGTGAGGTACATCAGGTTCTCGGGATCGGTGATGACCACCGCGTCCAGAAGACGCGCCTCCATGCGTTCGCGCAACTCCCGGAGCCGGCGCTCGTACTCCTCGAAGGGGAACGTCATGTCGTCGCGCTGTCTCATGCCGCCTTCACCTCCACGGTCTGTGCCACGGCGTCGGAGAGGATGTCCAGGCCCTCCTGCAGGTCCTCCTGCGGGATGGTCAGCGGCGGGATGATCTTCAGCACCCGGCCGCCGACGCCGCACATGGTGATGATGAGACCGGCCTCGAAGCACTTGGCCGTGATGGCCTTGGCGAGTTCCGGGTCGCCGGTATCGAGCGCCTGCATCATGCCCTTGCCCCGGGCCTGCATCTTGACGCCGGAGAGAGAAGCGCAGAGCTTCTCCACGTGGTCGCGGATGTGCTCGCCCTTCTCGCGCACTTCCTTCAGGAAGCTGTCGTCGTCGAAGTACTTCAGCCCCTCGACGCCGGCCACGAAGGACAGGCCCTGGCCGCGGAAGGTGCCGGTGTGCTCGCCGGGCTTCCAGTGCTTGTCGTGCTCGGGCTTGGCCAGATTCATCGCCAGCGGCGTGCCGAAGCCGCCGATGCCCTTCGCCAGCGTGATGATGTCCGGGTCCAGTCCCATGTCGTCGAAGCTGAAGTAATTGCCGGTGCGGCCGCAACCCGCCTGGATGTCATCGATGATGAACAGGGCGCCGAGGTCTTTCGCCAGTTTCTGCGTCGCCTGCAGCCACTCCTGGCTGGCCACCTTCACGCCGCCCTCGGCCTGGATGGCCTCCACCAGGAAGGCGGCCGGCGGCTCCCAGCCGCTGGAGGGGTTCTCGAACAGGGCCCGCAGCCGGTCCACGGAGTCCAGGCCGCAGCCGAGCTCGCAGCCGAGGCACGTCTTCCTGCAGCCGAAGGGCTGGTGCACCACGTGCTCCAGCGGCACGCCGGCGGCGTTACGGAAGTAGGAATTGGACGTGGCGGCCAGAGAGCCCAGCGTCATGCCGTGGAAGCCGTGTGTATAGGCCACCACCGTCCGCCGGCCGGTCACCTTGCGCGCGAGCTTCAGTGCGAGCTCCACGGCGTTGGTACCCGTGGGGCCCATGAACTGCAGCCGGTAGTCCCAGCCCCGGGGCTCGAGGATGGTGGCGACGAACTTCTGGATGAAGTCACGCTTGGCGGTGGTGTAGAGGTCCAGGCTGTGGGCGACGCCGTCGCCCTGGATGTAGTCGATCAGCGCCTGCTTCATCTTCGGGTTGTTGTGACCGAAATTGAGCACGCCGGCACCGGCGAAGAAGTCGATGTAGGACTTCCCGTTCTCGTCGACCTGCCGCGCGTTGGAGGCGGTCTTGAAAACGGTGGGGTAGGTGCGGCAGTAGCCGCGGATATCGGACTCCCATCTCTCGAAGACTTCCATCTGCTTCTCCCTGGCAACGATTTCCCCACCTTAGCATCCGCGGCGCGGGCTTTGAAATCCGCGCCGCCGGCGGCTCGTAGTCCGGGGGCCGGAAACAAAAACGGCCCCCGGAGCGAAGCTCCGGGGGCCGCGGGTCGTCCGTGACCGGTCGGCGTCCGTTGCCGTTCCGTTCGCGGCCGATACGCCTCAGGTGGCGCAGGCGGGTACGGCCGCGTAGTCGATGATCAGCGGCAGAGGCAGGGCGCCCTCACTGCCGTCGGTGGCAGGGTCGCGGGCGATCACGTCGAGCACCTCACCGCCGCTGAACGTCACGTCCTGCAGCTCGATGGCCACCACGCCCTTGTCGCCGGCGGGCGTGACGTAGACGTCGTAGACGCCGGGGGCGATGGACAGGATGCCGGTGTCGGCACCGAAAGGCACATCGCCGAAGCTCGGTGTGACCGAGGCATCGTTCAGGTCCGTGCCGTCCGCCAGCAGGTACAGGTCCACGTCACCGGTGCTCGGCGAGCCGTGGATCACGCGCAGCTTCGCTTCAGTGAACACGCTGCGGGTGTCGGTGGCCAGCGCCAGCGGCTGGATGGCCGGCGTGCCGGAGGACAGGAAGCCGGTGACGATAGCCGTGGCTTCGGCGCCCGGCTCGGCGGTGAACGGGAAGTCCGTCGCCACCACCGAGTTGTCCGCGTTGGCCACCACGCTCACCGTGTACTCGCCCGGCGCGGGCACCGCACCGATCTCGCAGAACTCCGTGAACGAGTAGTCCACGGCAAGCGGCAGCGCGTCGTCGTTGGCCGTGGCCGCGTCGTCCGCGAGGATGTCCACGGCCGGAGCGTCCGGCGAGGCATGCACGGCGGTAACCGCGGCCGGCGTGTTCGAATCGAGCAGGTCGCTGGCACCGGCACCGTCGAGCACCACCAGCTGGATCGGCGTGGCGCCGGGTCCGGTGTTCTCCACGGCGGCGAGCAGCAGCTCGGCGCCTTCCGGCAGGTCGACGTCACCGGAATCGAACACCACCGTCGCCGGATCGCCGGCCAGGGTCACGCGGATCTGGTAGGTGCCTGCGGGCACTTCGAGGCGATCCGTCACGTCCTGGTAGCTCACGTTCGCCGCCGCCGGCGCGCTCGCGGTGAGGTCTGCGCCGGGGGTCGTCACGAAGATGTCCACCGGGGGCGCGTCCGGGGCGGCGTGCACGGCCTGGGCAAAGAAGCTGCCCGGCGTGAGAGGCTCGTCCGTCGGGTTCGAGATCACGAGCGGCCCGATGGGCGCTGCGACGTCGCCGACGGCGATCACCGTGTAGTCGGCGCTGAAACCGAGGTCCAGGGTCTGGTCGATGACCACGGAGTTACCGCCCGGGATGATGGCCTCGACCTCCACCCGGGTCTGCTCGGTGACGTCCAGGAAGCCGGAGCCTTCCGCGTAATCCACTTCGCTGAGCACCTCGGTGCCGTTCACGAGGATATTGACGTCGGGCGCATCCGGCGATGCGTGCAACGCGCGCAGTCGGGGAGCGGTCTCGCACTCCAGAAGTTCCGTCGCGGTAACCTCGGAGGCGTCCAGCACGTCGTTGCGGTTGGTATCGAGGCCGCTGTCCAGCGCGAGACCGCCGCCGGGGCAATCGGCGTCGCCCTTGGGGATCTCCCGCGTGGCCACGAGGGAATTGAGTCCGTCCTGGCCGTCGGCGCCGTCCTGCCCGTCGACACCGTCGTCGCCTTCACAACCGGCCAGCAGGAACGTGGCCGCCAGCAAGGAGGCGGTTACAGAAGTCTTCCTCATTGTTTTCTCTCCCTGAGATGAGTGCGATATGTTGCGCTGGGAGGTTCGACACGGCCGTCACAGGCCGATGCGTTTATATGTTCGACAAAAACTAAACAGAACGACGCGGGAAGGGGTAGGCATGAGCGACCGGGCAGAGAAACAGGGAGAACGGAAGGTGCGCAGCTTCGTGCGCCGGGCCGGGCGCATGACCCGGGCCCAGGAGCGGGCCTGGCGGGAGCTCTGGCCCCGTTTCGGCATCGACGCGGAAGACGGCGCCGCCGTCGCCGACGCGTTCCACGGCGCCGGCCGCAGGGTGCTGGAGGTGGGTTTCGGCAACGGGGAAAGCCTGCTCGAGCAGGCGGAAGACGACCCGCAGGGGCGGTACTTCGGCATCGAGGTGCACGAACCGGGCATCGGCCACTGCCTGCTCGGCATCGAGCGCCGCGGCATCGACAACCTGCGCCTGCTGTGCGGCGACGCCCTCGAGATCATGGCGTCGATCCCGGGCGGCAGCATCGAGCGCCTGAACCTCTACTTCCCGGACCCCTGGCCGAAGAAGCGCCATCACAAGCGGCGCATCGTCGCGGCCCCGTTCCTGGACCTGGCCGCCCGGATACTCGTGCCCGGCGGTACGCTGCACATCGCCACCGACTGGGCGAGCTATGCCGCGCACATCGACGAGGTGATGGCCGCGGACGAACGCTTCGAGCTGGTGGAGCGCCGCGAGCACGAGGGCGACCGGCCGCTGGCCCGGCCGCGGACGAAGTTCGAGAGCCGCGGCCTGCGGCTCGGCCACCGCATCTGCGACTGGGTGTATCGGCTGCGCTAGCCTTCGCTGGCCGGCGCTAGACGAAGGCGAGCACGCCGTCCACGACGTACTGGACGGCGAGCGCCACCAGCACGACCCCGAGCAGGCGGCTCACGACGTTGGCGCCGGTCACGCCGAGGACCCGCATGATGGGATTGGTGAGCAGCATCATCACCAGCGTGATCGCCAGCACGACGAACACCACCGCCAGGAGCAGGCCAACGCTCAGGAGGTCGTCCTCCGCGTCACCGAGCAGCAGCAGCAGGGTGGCGAGCGCGCCCGGGCCCGCAATCAGCGGGAACGCCAGCGGGAAGACCGAGATGTCGTCCCGGTAACGGGCCTCCTCCTGCTCCCGGATGGTGGCGGAGCGCAGGCCGGATTCCCGCGCGAAGACCATGTCCACCGAGACCATAAACAGCAGCAGGCCGCCGCCGATGCGGAATGCGTCCACACTAATGCCGAGCACCTTCAGCAGCTGCTCGCCGGCCAGCGCGAAGCCGAGGAAAATCAGCGCGGAGATGCTCACCGCCTTCACCGCCATGCGCCGCCGGAAACCCGGCGCGCCGCCGCGGGTGAGGGCGCCGAACACGGGTATCAGCGTCACCGGTTCGATGACGACGAACATCACCACGAAGTTTTTGAGCAGCTGCTCGATCACGCCTGCGCGCCTTGTGGACCATCCTGATTGCAGCGCCGCCGGAATGGTCTGAGTATCGGGAAGACGGGCGCCTTCCGGGAGAAGGCGCGATGATACAGTGCAAGGGTGGAGGTTGCACGACATGGCTAGCGAGTTTCCTGCCATCGGCCACTGGTATCGCCGACCGAACGGCAGACTTTTCGAGATCGTCGCCATCGACGAGGCCGACGGCACGCTGGAGATCCAGTACTTCGACGCCACGCTGGGAGAGATCGACGTGGAGACCTGGCCGGATCTCGTCCTGGAGCCGGTGGACCCGCCGGAGGACACTTCCGGCTCGCTGGACATGGACTTCGACGACGAGGAGTCCGAGGGCGAGGCCCCGGCGCGTCGGGACTGGCTCGAGAACCTGGACTACGTGGACTGAGCCGCCGGATCCGGCACCGTAACGACGACGTGCCCCTGTTCGACCTCCACCGGCAGGCGGTACAGCGATTTGCCGGGGCACGGGCCCGCCACGCAGACGCCGGTGTCCAGCTCGAACATCGCACCGTGTGAGGCGCAGATGATGTGACCCCCGTCCGGGGTCAGGAACCGGTGCGGCTGCCAGTCCAGCGGGTGACCGGCATGGACACAGTAATTGCGGTAGGCCCACACCTCGTCCCCGCGACGCACCACGAATCCGCGGAACGGCCAGTCGCCCTCGCCCACCGAGAAGCCCCGGCTGCCCGGGTCGCCCAGCTGGTCGAGGCGGCACACCGCCGTCCTGACTTCTCTTGGGCTCACCGGGCCGTTATGCTGAGTCTTCGAGTCATCCATCGGACTGTCTGCATGGGATTCCCTACCGCCGACGATGCCGAAGCCGCATTCTATCGCGCGTTCTCGTTCTGCGACCTCGACGCGATGCGCGAGATCTGGTGCCGGGACACCGACGTGACCTGCATCCATCCCCTGAGCGCGCCGCTCACCGGCTTCGACGCCATCATCCGCAGCTGGGAGCAGATATTCCGCAACATGGGCCCCACCCGCATCCTGAGCGAGCAGCTGCATCGCAGCAACTGGCAGGAGGCGGCCCTGCACGTGGTGAAGGAGCATTTCGAGGTGCAGGGCGGCGGCACGGCCCCGGTGATCGCCACCAACGCCTACCGGCTCACCGCCGACGGCTGGCGGATGGTGCTGCACCACGGCTCGCCTTCCCAGCGCCCGTCGAACGGCCCGCCGCCGACCACCACCCGCCGCACCACGCACTGAACCGCCTGTAGGAGATTCTATGGCGTTTGGCTATAGGCGATTTCCTTTTTTTGGAAGGTT
>CAZRSA010000022.1:25276-28285 GCA_964602525.1 uncultured Woeseiaceae bacterium | reverse complement strand
GAGCTGCGCGAGGCCTGTGCCGCCTGGCTGCAGCGGCGCTTCGGCGTGGCGGTGGACCCGGCGACGGGTATCCTGCCCGTGAACGGCACCCGGGAGGGCCTGTTCTCCTTCGCCCAGGCCGTCGTCGACCCGGCCGCCGGCAGCTATGTGGCCATGCCGAACCCCTTCTACCAGATCTACGAGGGGGCGGCGCTGCTCGCCGGCGCCGAGCCCTGGTATCTGCCCACACTGGCGGAAACCGGCTTCCGGCCACGTCTGGCGGACGTGCCGGAACGGGTCTGGTCGCGTACGGCCCTGGTCTATGTCTGCTCGCCCGGCAACCCCACCGGCGCAGTGCTGGACGCCGCTTTCTACCGGGAACTGCTGGAACTCGCCGACCGGCACGACTTCGTCATCGCGGCCGACGAATGCTACGCCGACATCTACCTGGATACGCCGCCGGTCTCGCTGCTGGAGGTGTGCCGGGATCTCGGCCGCGACGACTACGCCCGCTGCGTGGCCTTCCACAGCCTGTCGAAGCGCTCGAACATCCCCGGGCTGCGCTCCGGCTTCGTCGCCGGCGACGCCCGCATCATGGCCGACTACCGCCGCTACCGCACCTACCACGGCTGCGCCATGCCGTTGCCCACCCAGCGGGCCAGCGCGGCGGCCTGGGCCGACGACGCCCACGTGGAGGCCAACCGCCGGCTCTATGAACGGAAGTTCCGGGAGGTCACCCCCCTGCTCGCCGACGTACTCGACGTCGAGGCTCCGGCCGCCTCTTTCTACCTCTGGGCGGGGGTCGGCGGCGACGACGAGCGCTACGCCCGGGAACTCTACGCCGCCACCGGCGTGGTCACGCTGCCGGGCTCCTATCTGGGCCGCGAGGCCGGCGGCGTAAACCCCGGCGCCGGCCGGCTGCGCCTCTCGCTGGTGGCACCGCCGGAGGACTGCGTGGAGGCGGCCGGGCGCATACGCGAGTTCGCGCTCGCGCGCGGCGCCGCATGAAAGAACGGCAACACGAGAGAAGCCCGAAGAAGGAGCGACGATGAGCGACATCCGCGACACCATCGAGCAAGCGTGGGAGCGCCGCGGCGAACTGCGCCCCGGCGACACGGAGGTGGCCGATGCGGTTCAAGCGGCCCTGGCCGAACTCGACAGCGGCCGCGCCCGGGTGGCCGAGCCCGGCCCGGAGGGCTGGGTGGTGAACGACTGGCTGAAGAAAGCGGTGCTGCTGTACTTCCGCCTGTCGGACAACCGGGTGGTCGAGGGCGGCCACACCCGCTACTACGACAAGGTGGGCCTGAAGTACGCCGACTATGACCTGGAGCGCTTCCGCGCCGACGGCGTGCGCGTGGTGCCGGACGCGCAGGTGCGCCGCGGCGCCTACGTGGCCCCCGACGTCGTCCTCATGCCCTGCTACGTGAATATCGGCGCCTGGATCGGCTCGGGTACCATGGTGGACACTTGGGCCACCGTCGGCAGCTGCGCCCAGATCGGCGCCAACGTGCACCTGTCCGGCGGCGTCGGCATCGGCGGCGTGCTGGAGCCCCTGCAGGCCGCCCCCACCATCATCGAGGACGACTGCTTCGTCGGTGCCCGCTCGGAGATCGTGGAAGGCGTCATCGTCGAGCGGGGCGCGGTGATCTCGATGGGCGTCTACATCGGCCAGAGCACGCGAATTTACGACCGCGAGAGCGGCGAGATAAGCTACGGCCGCGTCCCGGCAGGGAGCGTCGTCGTGCCGGGCAACCTGCCGGCCGCGGACGGCAGCCACTCGCTGTACGCCGCGGTAATCGTCAAGCGGGTGGACGAGAAGACGAAGGCCAGGGTCGGCCTGAACGAGCTGTTGCGCAACCTGGACTGAGCCATCCGCAAGAAGCCATGGGAGAGGCTGCCATCAAGATCTACGGACTGAAGAGCTGCGACAGCTGTCGCAAGGCCCTGCAGTGGCTGCAGGAGCACGGTATCGAGCACGAGTTCCACGACGTGCGCGACGACGGCGTCACCATCCAGATGCTGGAGCGCTGGGCCGACCGGGTGGAGTGGGAGGCGCTCCTGAACAAGCGCAGCCTGACCTGGCGGCGCATCCCGGAGCTCGACCGCCAGGACCTCACCCGGGCCGGCGCACTCGCGCTGATGCTGGAGAATCCCACGCTGATCAAGCGGCCCGTGATCGAGAGCCGCAAGCGCATGGTGGTGGGTTTCGACGCCGACGCGTACGAGCGCATCTTCGGCGCCGGCTGAGCGACGGCGCCCCTGCGCGGGTCAGCCGAAGCGGCCCGTGATGTAGTCCTCGGTCAGCTTGTGCTGGGGGTTGGTGAAGACCCGGTCGGTGTCGTCCACCTCGATCAGCTTGCCCAGGTGGAAATACGCCGTGCGCTGTGACACCCGCGCTGCCTGCTGCATCGAGTGGGTGACGATCACGATGGCGTAGTTCTCACGCAGCTCGTCCATCAGGTCCTCGATGCGCGCGGTCGCGATGGGGTCCAGCGCCGAGCAGGGCTCGTCCATCAGGATCACCTCGGGGCTGACGGCGATGGTGCGGGCGATGCACAGCCGCTGCTGCTGGCCGCCCGACAGGCCCGTGCCCGGCTCGTCCAGCCGGTCCTTCACCTCGGCCAGCAGGCCCGCGCGCTCCAGGCTGTTGTGCACGATCTCGTCCAGCTCCGCCCGGTTCGCCGCCAGGCCGTGGATGCGCGGCCCGTAGGCGACGTTGTCGTAGACGGACTTCGGGAACGGGTTCGGCTTCTGAAACACCATGCCGACCCGGGCGCGCAGCGCCACCACGTCCATGCTGCGGTCGTAGATATCCTGGCCGTCCAGCCTGATCGTTCCGGTCACCCGCGCCGACTCGATGGTGTCGTTCATGCGGTTGAGGCAGCGCAGGTAGGTGGACTTGCCGCAGCCGGACGGCCCGATCAGCGCGATCACCTCGTTCTGGCCGATCTCCAGGCTCACGTCCTGGATGGCGTGGTTGTCGCCGTAGTAGACGTCGACGTGCTCGGTGCAGAGGAACGGGCGTTTCGC
>CAZRSA010000022.1:23184-25176 GCA_964602525.1 uncultured Woeseiaceae bacterium | reverse complement strand
GGGATGTCGACGATGAACGCCACCATGCCGATCATGAGCAGCGGCGCGGTCTCGCCCAGCGCGCGGGCCATGCCGATGATGGTGCCCGTGAGAATGCCCGGCAGCGCCAGCGGCAGGACCTGCTGGAACACCATCTGCATCTTCGATGCGCCGAGGCCGAGAGCGGCCTCCTTGATCGACGGCGGCACGGCCTTGATGGAGGCACGGGCGGCGATGATGATCACCGGCAGCGTCATCAGCGAGAGCACCAGGCCGCCCACCAGCGGCGAGGAGCGCGGCAGCGAGGCCCAGTTGATGAAGACGGCAAGGCCGAGCAGCCCGAATACGATGGAGGGCACCGCCGCCAGGTTGTTGATATTGACCTCGATGAGGTCGGTCCAGCGGTTGCGCGGCGCGAACTCCTCCAGGTAGATGGCCGCCGCCACGCCCACCGGGAACGCCAGCGCCACGGTCACCAGCAGCATGTAGAAAGACCCCATGAGCGCGCCGCGGATACCCGCCAGCTCCGGGTCGCGGGAATCGCCGTTCACGAACAGCGCAGTGTTGAACTTGAGCTGCAGGCGTCCGCTGCCGGCCAGCTGGTCGATCCAGGCGAGCTCCCGGTCGTCCACGGGCCGGGACTCCTCAAGCAGCGTCCGGTCGATATTGCCCTTCATGACCATGTCCACGTCGGCGCTGGCGGGCACCCAGACGCGGCGCACCTCGCCGATGGCGTCCGGGTTGGACGCGACCAGGTCCTGCAGCTGGTAGGCGGCGCCGACGCTGACCAGCTGCGCCAGGGCGCGGCGGTCGCGGCGGCCGCTCACCTCCGGAAACAGCTCGTAGAGGCTCTGCCTGACCAGGCCGGTGTAGTCACCGAGCGCCAGCGTCTCCGGGTCCGTCGCGCCGGTGGGCGAGATGCGGGCCGGGTCCAGGTAGACGTCCAGCGCCACCTGGGACTGGACGAAGGCCTTGTAGCCGCTGGCAACGATGCTGGCGAAGAACAGCACCAGGAAGATAAGGCCGACCGAAACCGCCAGCATGCCCAGCAGCCGGAAGCGGCGCTCGCGAGCGTAGCGCCGGCGCAGACCCGCCTCCATCAGCTGCCGTGCCGTGCGGCTGCCCCCGCTCATTCGTACTGCTCCCGGTATTTGCGCACCACTCTCAGGCCGACCACGTTCAGGAACAGCGTGACCACGAACAGCACGAGGCCGAGGGCGAAGGCGGCCAGGGTCTTGGCGCTGTCGAACTCCTGGTCGCCGACCAGCAGGGTGACGATCTGCACGGTGACGGTGGTCACGGCCTCCAGCGGGTTGCCGGTGAGGTTGGCGGCGAGGCCCGCGGCCATCACCACGATCATGGTCTCGCCGATGGCCCGGGAGACCGCCAGCAGGATACCGCCGACGATGCCCGGCAGGGCCGCGGGCAGCAGCACGAGCTTCACGGTCTCCGAGCGCGTCGCGCCGAGGCCGAAGGAGCCTTCCTTCATGGCACGGGGTACCGCGGTGATGGCGTCATCGGACAGCGAGGAAATCAGCGGGATGATCATGATGCCCATGACCAGGCCGGCCGCCAGCGCGCTCTCGGAGGCCACGTCCAGCCCCAGATCCGTACCGAAGCCCCGGATCAGCGGCGCCACGGTCAGCGCCGCGAAGAAACCGTAGACCACCGTCGGGATTCCGGCCAGCACCTCCAGCAGCGGCTTGGCCACCGAGCGGAAACCCGGGCGGGCGTATTCCGCCAGGTAGATCGCGGTCATAAGGCCGATGGGCACGGCCACGAACATCGCGATCGCGGTGATGAGCAGCGTACCCGTGAACAGGGGCACGGCGCCGAACGCCCCGGAAGAGCCCACCTGGTCGGCCCGTATGGCGGTCTGCGGACTCCATTCCACCCCGAACAGGAATTCCGTGATCGGGACCTTGCGGAAAAACAGGATGGACTCGAACAGCACGGAGAGGACGATGCCGACCGTGGTCAGGACGGCGATGGTGGAGGCCGCCAGCAGGATGA
>CAZRSA010000022.1:21843-23084 GCA_964602525.1 uncultured Woeseiaceae bacterium | reverse complement strand
ACCATCAGCGCCATGATCACGCGGGGCTCCAGCGTGACCCACAGCAGGATGATGGCGAGGCCGGGCAACAGGGCCCAGATGGCGGCGAAGTAGCCGTAGTAGCTAGGCAGCGAGTGCAGCAGGGCCATCGGCCGGTCGCCCCCTGCCGTCGCGAGCGAGCGGCCGCGTCCGAGCCGATAGGCGGCGGCCGACAGGAACAGCAGGATCAGCAGCAGTGTCTCGGGCTGCATTCGGTTTCCCTTCGCGGGTGGAGCGCGGCGGCCGCTCGGACCGCCGCGCGTCCCTCACTTCTCGTTATGGTCTTTCCGGTCTTCCGGGTCGGGGGCGGATCAGAGCCTGATCGGCGTCAGCGACTCCACCGCCGCGAGCACGCGGGCCCGCTCCGGCTCCGGCATGGGGATCAGGCCGCGCTCGGCGAGGTAGCCCTCGTCGCCCCAGGCGCGTTGGCTCGTCACCTCGCGCAGGAATTCTCTCATACCGGGGATCACGCCGACATGAGCCGCCTTGGCATAGGAGTACAGCGGGCGGGAGATCGGGTAGTCGCCGGCCGCGATGTTCTCGAACGTTGGCTCGACGCCGTCAATCAGCGACCCGTGCACTTTCTCAATGTTCTGGTCCAGGAAGCTGAAGCCGAAGATACCCAGCGCATCCGGGTTGGCCTCCAGCTTCTGCACGATCAGGTTGTCGTTCTCGCCGGCCTCCACGTAGATGCCGTCCTCGCGTATGGAATGACAGACCGTCTTGTAGCGGGTCTCATCCTCGTCTTCGAGCGCGGCGATCCAGTCGAAGGTCTGGCAGCCGCCCTCCATGGCCAATTCGACGAAAGCATCGCGGGTGCCCGAGGTCGGCGGCGGTCCCAGCACCTCGATCTCGGTGTCCGGCAGAGCGGGGTCGACCTCGTTCCAGACGGTGTAGGGATTCGCCACCAGCTTCTCGCCGCCGTCGGGATCCGGCACCTCCTTGGCCAGCGCCAGGAAGATATCGCGGCGGGACAGCCGGTACTGCTCCGCCATGACGGAGTTGGCCATCACGATGCCGTCGTAGCCGAGCTTCACCTCGATCACGTCGGTGACGCCGTTCTCCGCGCACATCTCGAGCTCGGACGCCTTCACCCGCCGGGAAGCGTTGGTGAAATCCGGGTGGTCTACACCCACGCCGGCGCAGAACAGCTTGAAACCGCCGCCGGAGCCGGTCGACTCCACCTTGGGCGTGCGGAACTTCGTGGTCTTGCCGAAGCGCTC
>CAZRSA010000022.1:0-21743 GCA_964602525.1 uncultured Woeseiaceae bacterium | reverse complement strand
AGCCGGTCGACTCCACCTTGGGCGTGCGGAACTTCGTGGTCTTGCCGAAGCGCTCAGCCGCCACCGTAGTGAACGGATAGACCGTCGAGGAACCGACGATGTAGATGTAGTTGCGGCCGCTCTGGGCCAGTGCGGTGCCGGCCACCAGCAGGCCGATTCCGATGCCGGCCACAGTTGCTATGGTTGCGACCCGGCCCGGAGCTGTGCTTCTCTTGCTCACAATTGACTCCCGCAGTTCAGGCGATGTTCGGGGGATACGGAGGATAGCCCGGTAATGTTACTGAAATATTGCAGGGCGCATTCGACCGGACACGCCAGCACTCTTTGTTATCTTTTTAATATCAATAACTTGCAATAACTTCTTGATGTCCGATATTACAGCTGTCGACGACCCGGATGCGTATCTCGCAGAGGAACCGGTAGCACTCACCTGCGAGCTGATCCGCCGCCGGTCCGTGACACCCGAAGATGCCGGCTGCCAGACCCTCATGGCCGAACGGCTGGCCGCCGCGGGCTTCAGGATAGAGCATCTGCGCTTCGGTGACACGGACAATCTCTGGGCACGCCGGGGCGAGGCCGGCCCGGTATTCTGTTTCGCCGGGCACACGGACGTCGTGCCGCCCGGCGACCTCGCGGCCTGGTCCGCCGACCCGTTCGAGCCGACCTTCCGCGACGGACTGCTATATGGCCGCGGTGCGGCCGACATGAAGGCGAGCCTGGCGGCCATGCTGGTGGCAACCGAACGCTTCCTGGCCGCGCATCCCGGCCATGCCGGCTCCATCGCCTTCCTGATCACCAGCGACGAGGAAGGACCGGCCAGAGACGGGACGAAGCGCGTGATCGAGACGCTGCAGGCCCGCGCAGAGCACATCGACTGGTGCGTCCTCGGCGAGCCGTCCAGCCAGGCGGTCCTCGGCGACATCGTGCGCAACGGCCGGCGCGGCTCCCTGAGCGGGATACTGAAGGTCCGCGGCATCCAGGGCCACGTGGCGTACCCGCAGCTGGCCGACAACCCCATCCAGCGCTTCGCCCCGGCCCTCGCCGAGCTCTACGCCACCCCGCTGGACGAGGGCAACGAGTACTTCCCGCCCACGAGCTTCCAGGTGGTGAACGTGCAGGCGGGCATCGGCGCGCCGAACGTCACACCGGGCGAGCTCAACGCCCGCTTCAACTTCCGGTATTCCACGGAATGGACCCACGAGACGCTTGCCGCACACGTAGAGACCATCCTGGACCGCCACGGCCTCGACTACGAATTGCACTGGCACCTGTCGGGCAAACCCTTCCTGACCGAAGAAGGGCCGCTGACCGCGGCGGTGGCCGCGGCGGTGCAGGACGAAATCGGCGCCGTGCCCGAACTGTCAACGGGGGGCGGCACGTCGGACGGCCGTTTCATCTCGCCCGCCGGCACACAGGTGGTGGAGCTGGGCCCGGTGAATGCCTCCATCCACAAGATCGACGAGCACGTGAGCGTGGCCGACATCGTCCGCCTGACCGCCGTCTACGAGCGCATCCTGGAGCGGCTGCTGGCCGGCTGATCCCCTTCAGTCCGCACCGCGGCGCGCGGGCAGCCGGAGATTGGCGAACAGGGCGAACAGGCCGAGCAGGCTGAGGGCGATCAGGACCCAGGCGGGCATGCTGAGGCCGAGAAAGGACCACTTCAGCTCCGCGCACTCGCCGGAACCCGTGAGTACCTCGCTGATCACCTCCGTCAGGGGCACCGTGTTCATCAGGTAGTCGAGCCCGGCGCCGCAGGCAGGCACTTCGTCGGCGGGCAGGCTCTGTATCCAGACGTGGCGCCCCGCAATGGCGGCGCCCGCGGCAGCGACCGCGAACAGGACGACGGCATAGACCTTCGCACCCCACCCCGCCGGATTGTGCAGGAAGGCAACCAGGAAGCCCCCGCCCAGCGCGATGGTGGCGACCCGCTGGAAGACACACAGCGGACAGGGCTCGAGCAGCAGCACGTACTCGGAATAATAGGCGTAAGCCAGCATGGCCGCGCAGGCGACGAGGCCCGCGAGATTGGCATAGCGGCGCGTCATCAGATCCGTGGCAGTCATGGTCGCGGAGGCGGTTGCGCCGTCAGGCGGGCTGCTGTTCTTCCAGGGCGTCGATGTCCGTGTGTCGGATATCCTTGCCGTGGACCATGTAGATTACGTACTCGCAGATGTTCTTGGCGTGGTCGCCGATGCGCTCCAGGGCGCGCGCCGCCCAGGTGACGTTCATGACCCGCTTGATGCTGCGCGGGTCCTCCATCATGAAGGTCATGCACTGGCGCTGGATGGTCTCGTACTCCTCGTCGACCATCTCGTCCTCCTTGACCACCGCCAGCGCGGCCTCCGTATCCAGCCGGGCGAAGGCGTCCATGGCCTGGCGCACCATGCCTCTCACCTGGCCGCCCAGGTTCTTCAGTTCCCGATAGGAGCCCGCCGGGCGGTCCATCTCCGCGAGCTTGGAAGCCAGGAAGCCGATCTTCTCCGCCTCGTCGCCGATGCGCTCGAGATCGGTGATGGTCTTGATGATGGCGACGATCAGACGCAGGTCGCTGGCGGTCGGCGCGCGGGTGGCGAGGATGCGGCTGCATTCCTCGTCGATGCTGACCTCAAGGTGATTCACCTTGTAGTCGTCGTAGGCCACCTGCAGCCCCAGTTCGCTGTCGCCGCTGACCACGGCCTCGACGGCCCGGCCGAGCTGGGATTCCACCAGCCCGCCCATGGACAGCACGTTGTTGCGCAGCGCCTCCAGGTCCTTGTTGAACCGGCGCGATATGTGATGCGTCAGATCCGTCGTCTGCATGCCTTCAGCCCTCCGGCGGGACCGTATCGGCGCCGCCCGCGTGCCCCGCTGCCACCCGCTATCGTAACGAAGTATAGCAGCAACGCCGGTCGCCTGGCGACTATTTGTAATGACTCAGGTCGTACAAAAGCGTTGCAATGTGCATACATCTGCTTTGCGCCGCCCGCTATTCTCCGCTGGCCGTCAGCCGGCGGCCGAGCGGTCGCTGCCCGGCTCTTCCCTGGTGAGCTCGACGGTTGCCGCCCGCACCAGCCGGGTCGAGGGGAAACGGCAGATGAAACGGCTGCCCGCGCCCGGCCGGCTCTTCACCTCCAGCACACCGTCGTGGCGGCTCAGGGCGTGCTTGACGATTGCGAGGCCCAGACCCACGCCGCCGTCGTCGCGGCTGCGCCCCCGGTTCACCCGGAAGAAGCGCTCGGTGAGGCGCGGGATGTCCTCCGCGGCGATGCCCACGCCTGTGTCCTCGACGGTGAGGGCGGCGCCCTCGCTGCCGGTTTCCCAGCTGAGCGTGACGCGGCCTTCCGCCGGCGTGTAGCGCAGGGCATTGGAGAGCAGATTGGCGATGATCGAGCGAATCTCCACCGGGTTGCCGTGCAGCTGGGCACGGGATGGCAGGCCGAGCTCCACGGCCGGGCCGCCTTCCGGGGGCGCGAGCTCGGCGGCCACTTCCCTCAGCAGCGCCGCGACGTCCACGCGGGTGTCCTTGCGCGCCTCGCTGCCCGACTCCAGCCGGGAGAGCTCCAGCAGCGAGTCCAGTATGTCCTTCATCCGGGCGGCCTGGCGCTGCATCTCGCTGACCGGCCGGTGCCAGGAGTCCGGCAGCTCCGTATCCTCGGTCATGACCTCGAGGTAGCCGCCGATCACGGTCAGGGGCGAACGGAGCTCGTGGGATGCATTCGCCACGAAGTCCCGGCGCATGCGCGCGAGACGGGCCTGCTCCGTCACGTCGCGCACCAGCAGCAGCCGCTGCCCCTCGCCGTAGGGCACGATGCGACAGGTCAGCCAGCCGTCGTCGTGCAGCGGCGAGGGGATGGTCACGGTGCCGGAGTAATCGCCGCTCCTGAGGTAGCTCACGAAGGCGGGATGGCGGATCAGATTGTCCACCCGCTGACCCCGGTCGCGGCGGGGACGCAAGCCTATCAGGCGCTCGGCGGCCGCGTTGTAGCGGGTAATCTCCGAGTCCTCGTTCAGCACGATGCCGCCGTCCGGCATGGCGTTGGTGGAAGCCCGGATCTCCTTCAGCGTGCGGTGATGGCGGCGCTTGTGCTTCTTCGCCCTCTGCTTGAGGTAGTCGATGCGGGCGAGCACCTGGGGCCAGATGCCCGTGCCCTCCGGCACCCGGATACGACTGCGGGTCCGGAGCGAGCGCTCGAGCCGAAACAGCATGTTGAGGTGCACCGCGATCACGGCCAGGGCGCCCACCAGCGCTCCCGGCGCGGCATATCCGTACAGCGAGCCGATGAATGCTCCCAGGCCGATGACGCCGGCGGCCTTCAGCAGCGCGCTGGTCCACGCCGAGGGCATCAGCCGTCCCGGGAGGAAAAGCGGTATCCGGCCCCGCGCACGGTCTGGATGTAGCCTTCGGCGTTGCGCGTCGACAGCGCCTTGCGCAGTCGGCGGATGTGCACGTCGACGGTGCGCTCCTCCACGTAGACGTTGGCGCCCCACACGCGGTCGAGCAGCTGGCCGCGGCTGTACACCCGCTCGGGATGAGTCATGAGGAATTTCAGCAGGCGGTACTCGGTGGGGCCGAGCTGGATCTCCTCCCCGCCGACACTCACCCGGTGTCCGGCCACGTCCAGTTCCAGATCGCCCACGTGCACGACCTCGTCGCTAGCCACGCCCGAGCGGCGCAGCACCGCATTGATCCTGGCAATGAGCTCCCGGGACGAGAACGGTTTGGTGATGTAGTCGTCCGCGCCGCCTTCCAGTCCGCTCACCTTGTCCTGCTCCTCCGCCCTGGCGGTCAGCATGATGACCGCCAGATCCTCGAAGCTGGAGTCCCGTTTCAGCGACCGCGTCAGCTCCAGTCCGCTCATGTCCGGCAGCATCCAGTCGATGATGGCAAGATCCGGCCGATGATCGGCCAGCAGCTCCCGCGCCTGCCGGCAATCCGCGGCCTCGTCCACGTCGAAGCCCGCCCGCGACAGATGAAAAGCAATCATCTCCCGGATGGGGGCTTCGTCCTCGACTACCAGTATGCGGCGCGTTGTCGTCATCTCGGCTCCATGGAGCGCGATTAGAGCAAGTCTACATTACAGAGCGGTTACGGCGCTGCCCGGGCGACGGTCCGGCGCAGATAGGCCGGCTCGGCCTCACGGGGCGCCACGGTGTCCCCGACGGCGAAGCGGGGCGCGGCGAGCGCCGCCACCTCGTGGGCCCGGGGAAACCGCAGACCGGTGTCGAGGGCGCCGGGGCCGGCCATGTCCGGGTAACGGGCCCAGCCGGCGCCGGCCAGCCACCACTCGCCCTCCGTGCGCACCTGCTCCGGTGCCGCGAGCCTGTCCTCCGCCAGCGTGCGCACGCCGTCCCCGCCGACCTCGTAGGCACCGGCATAGACCTCGCCCATGCGGGCATCCTGCGCCACCCAGACCCGTCGGGCGTCTCCGGCCAGGGCGCGGGCGGCCAGCGCGGCCAGGGACGAGACCGGCACCAGCGGCAGCCCGGCGGCGAGCGCGAAGCCCTGGGCGGCCGAGACGGCGATGCGCACGCCGGTGAACGAGCCCGGCCCGGCGCCGAAGGCGATGCCGTCCAGCGAGCGCATGTCGCACCCCGCCCCGGCCAGCAGCTCGCGCACCATGGGCAGGATCAGCTCCACATGGCGCCGCGGCGCCTCCTCGTAGCGCCCCGCCACCTCGCCGTCCGTCCAGAGCGCCGCCGAGCAGGCGTCGGCGGAGGTCTCGAGCGCGAGGATCCTCACGAGGCCACCACCGCGGCATCCGCCTCGTGCCGCGCGTAGAACTCGGCCAGCGCCGCCGGCTCGGCGACGGTGGTCATGGGCGCCAGCGCCTCCAGGAAGACACCGCCGTAGCGGCGGGTGCCGATGCGCGGGTCGCACAGGACAATCGCGCCGTAGTCGTCATGGTCCCGGATCAGGCGGCCCACGCCCTGCTTCATCGCCAGCACGGCCTCGGGCAGCTGGTGTTCCATGAACGGATTACCGCCCTGGCGGCGGATGAACTCCGTGCGTGCCATCAGCAGCGGGTCCCCCGGCGAGGTGAAGGGCAGCTTGTCGATGACCACGCCGGTGAGCGCGGTGCCGCGCACGTCCACGCCCTCCCAGAACGTGCCCGTACCGAGCAGCACCGCGTTACCGGCCGCGCGGAAGCGCTCCAGCAGGTCCGCCCGGGGCGCCTCGCCCTGCACCAGGAGTTCGCGCCCGCCGAGACGCTCGCGGCGCTCTCGCCACCAGTCGGCCGCCAGCCCGAGTGCCCGGTAGCTCGTGAACAGGAAGAAAAGTCCGCCGGCGGTCATCGCGAGCAGCGGCGCCGTCGCCTCCATCGCGGCCTCGGTGTAGCCCCGCGCCGACGGCTGGGGCAGACCGCGCGGCAGATAGATGCGCGCCCGCTCGGCCAGGCGGTAGGGGCTGGGGAACTGCAGGGTGCGGGCGCCGTCCAGGCCCATGCGGCTCAGGAAATGGCTGAAGTCCTCGCCCACCGCCAGGGTGGCCGAAGTAAAAATCCACGGGGCTTCGCTCAGATCTATCAGGGCCCGCAGGCGCCCGGCGACATCCAGGGGAGTGAGGTGGAAGCGGACCGAACGGCGGCTCACGTCGAACCAGTACAGCCCCGCCTCCTCGTCCTGGTCGGTGGCCGTGGTCAGGCGAGCATGCAGGTCGTAGAGCTGCTCGGCCGCCGCCTCGACCTCCGCCGACTCGCCCGCCACGTCCTGCAGGGCCTCGTGCAGCTCGGCAAGGCGCCGGCGAAGCTCGCCGAGGGGTCCTGCCAGCACGCCGCGGTGGCCGTCCAGCTCGTAGCGCCCGGCCTCCCGCGGGGCGGCCGCCACCACGCCGCGGACGGCCTCGGCCACCACGCCGATGGCCTCGCGCAGCTCCGCGCCGCCCAGCGCGAAAGTGAACGCGGCGGCATCGTCGAGCAGGTTCTCCACCTGGCGGGTGCCGGCGGCGATGCCGAAAAACCGGGTGGCCAGGTCCGGCAGCTGGTGCGCCTCGTCCAGTATCAGCGCCTCCGCCCCGGGCAGAAAATCGACGAAGCCCTCTTCCTTCAGCGCCAGATCGGCCAGCAGCAGGTGGTGGTTCACCACCACCACGTCGGCCTTCTGGGCGGCGCGGCGGGCGTGCACCACGAAGCAGTCGTCGAAGAACGGACACTTCTGGCCCAGGCAGTTCTCGGCAGTGGAGGTGACGTGGGGCCAGACGCCGGACTCCTCTTCTATATCCACCACTTCCCGCCGGTCGCCGCTCGCCGTCTCGTGCTTCCAGCGCTGCAGAACGGCCAGCTCCCGCCGGTAGCGGCCCGCCGCCGCGGACCCCTCGGCCTGCTCCAGCCGGTGCAGGCAGAGATAGTTGGCGCGGCCCTTAAGCAGCGCCGTCGACAGCGGCTGGCCGATGGCCCGGGTCACCGTGGGCAGGTCCCGGTGGAACAGCTGATCCTGCAGCGCACGCGTGCCGGTCGAGATGATCGTGCGCCGGCCGCTGCCGAGGGTGGGGATCAGGTAGGCAAAGGTCTTGCCGATGCCCGTGCCGGCCTCGATCACCAGCGGCTCGCTGGCGGTAAGGGCGTCGGCCACGGCCTCGGCCATCATTCCCTGGGCGGCGCGGGGCCGGAAGCCGGGCACGGCGGCCGCGAGCGGGCTCTCGTCCCCGAAGAGATCGCGGAAACTCTGCATGGGCCGAGACTATACTCGCTGCCGCGCACCGCCTGCACTGCCCGCTTCGGCTCCCATGCTCCCGGAAACGGGTTACGACCCGCGTCCGGTGCGCGGATTCCGCGCGGGACGACGAGCGCCCTCCGCAGCCCTCCGGCCGCCTCGGCCGGGACCGTTTTACAGCGGGATTATGGCTATGTGAATCAGGCAGTTGGGAGACGGCAAGAAACCCGGCGGCGGAGCCCTGTTGCACGCTGCCGGGTGCTTGACAAGCCCCCTGACATGGCTTATTGTGCAATGCAGCAATGATGCAGCGCAGCAACCGAGGAGGTGCCCCATGAACATCAGTGTCGAGAACATTTTTAACCGAGCCGCGGAAGACGCCCGCGGGCGGGTCGAGTCCGTCATCTCTGCAGCCCAGGACGGCGTCGAGCGCGCCGGTGACTGGGTCACGAAGGGCAAGACGCCCGTTCGTCGGATTTCCGATATGACCCTGCGTCTGGCCAACATCTCGCACAAGACCACCGAGAAGCTGGTCAAGCACCAGACCAAGACGGTCGAGTCGACGCTGGACGCCGCCGGCGCCCGCCTGAAGGCAGCGGCCCGTGCCGAGAGTCTCGGCGCGCTGGTGAAGACCCAGGCCAACCTGCTCCCGGCCACCACGTCGCGCGTCGTCGACAACGTGCGCGGCACGGTGACGATCTTCGGCGACGCGGCCGAGGACGTGGGTGAGGTCGTGAAGAGCACGGTTACGGACTTCCGCCAGAAGGCGGTGAAGCCGGTGAAGAAGACGGCCAAGAAGAAAGCCGCCAAGACCAAGAAGAAAGCCGCCAAGAAGACCCGCCGGACCGCGACCAAGGTCGCCAAGAAGGCACGGCAGGTCGAGACGGGAGGGAAGAGTTCGGCAGCCGCCGCGTAGCGCGAGTCCGACTATCCCCCGTCTGACATAAGGCGTAGACGCCGCCGGATCCGCGGATCCGGCGGCGTTTTTGTTTGCGCGCCGGACGCCGCACGGGGCATGCACTCGGCGCCCACGTGAGTATAATACTGGCCCTCCCCGGCAAAGGATTCCGGATTCCCCCTCCAGCCTCCAGCGCAAGAGAGCACGATGACCACGACTTTGAAGAGCCTGAGTGACTGGGTCGACGAAGTGGCCAGTCTGACCCGGCCGGACGACGTTTACTGGTGCACCGGCAGCGATGCCGAATACGAGGATTTCATCGGCCGGATGCTCCAGACCGGCGACCTCCTCGAGCTGAACCAGAATGCCTACCCCGACTGCTACCTGCACCGCTCCGACCCCTCCGACGTGGCCCGGGTCGAGCACCTGACCTTCGTCTGCACCCGCCGCGAGGCCGACGCCGGCCCCAACAACAACTGGATGGACCCGGCCGAGGCCCACGCGAAGCTGGATGCGCTGTTCGACGGCTGCATGCAGGGCCGCACGATGTACGTCATCCCCTACTGCATGGGCCCGGTGGACTCGCCGTTCGCCCGCTGCGGCGTGGAGATCACCGACAGCCCCTACGTGGTCGCCAACATGAAGCTGATGACCCGCATGGGCGACGACGCACTGAGACGCATCGAGCGCGACGGCACCTTCGTGAAGGGCATGCACTCGGTGGGCGACCTGGACCCCGACAACCGCTACATCATGCACTTCCCCGAGGAACTCGCCATCCGCAGCATCGGCTCCGGTTACGGCGGCAACGCACTGCTCGGCAAGAAGTGCCACGCACTGCGCATCGCCAGCTGGCAGGCCCGCCAGGAAGGCTGGCTGGCCGAGCACATGCTCATCGTGGGCGTCGAGAGTCCGGAGGGCGAAGTGCACTATCTCGCCTGCGCCTTCCCGTCGGCCTGCGGCAAGACCAACCTGGCTATGCTGATCCCGCCCGACTCACAGCCGGGCTGGAAGATCTGGACCCTGGGGGACGACATCGCCTGGCTGCACCCGGACGAGAACGGCCAGCTGCGGGCCATCAATCCGGAGGCAGGCTACTTCGGCGTGGTGCCCGGCACCAATGCGAAGACCAACAAGAACGCCTACGACATGATCCAGCGCGACACGATCTACACGAATGTCGCGGTGACGGCGGACAACGAGCCCTGGTGGGAGGACAAGAAGGAAGGCGAGCCGGCCGTCGACTGGCGCGGGCGCGACTACGACCCGGAGCACGGGCCCGCCGCCCATCCGAATTCCCGCTTCACCGTCTCGGCGGAACAGAACCCGAGCTACTCCTCGCTGGCGGAGGCGCCCGAGGGCGTGCCCATCTCGGCCATCGTGTTCGGCGGTCGCCGCCGCGAGCTGGCGCCGCTGGTCTACGAGGCCCGGGACTGGAACCACGGCGTGCTCGTCGGCGCCAGCGTGGCCTCGGAGACCACCGCGGCGGCCACCGGCAAGGTGGGCGTGGTGCGCCGGGACCCGATGGCCATGAAGCCGTTCTGCGGCTACAACTTCGCCGACTACTGGGCCCACTGGCTGTCGCTCGCCGACCGGCCGCTGCAGCTGCCGCGCATCTTCCACGTGAACTGGTTCCGCCGCGACGGCGACGGCCGCTTTCTGTGGCCCGGCTTCGGCGAGAACCTGCGGGTACTGCGCTGGATCATCGAGCGCTGCGAGGGCCGCGCGGAGGCCGTCGAGACGCCCGTGGGCCTGCTGCCGGAAAGCGGCGACATCGACACCGAGGGGCTGGACATCGACCCCGAGATCATGGACGCGCTGCTCACGATCGATCCGGACCAGTGGCAGGCGGAGATGGAAGCGGTGGGCGAATACCTGCGCTCGTTCGGCGAGCGTACCCCGGCGCGGCTGCTGGCCGAGCACGAGGCCGTCATGGCGAAGCTGAACCTGGCGAAGGCCTCCTGACAACATCAGGAGTGGAGAGGCCGCAGCGGGAGTCTCGTGCGGCGCCGCCGCCTCAGCGCACCAGCATGTAGTGGATCGCGAGCGGGCTGCCCGGCTTGGCCACCCGGCCGAGGCCGATGATGCCCTCGCCCGCCAGTTCCGTGGAATCGCGGCGGACGAACACTTCCTCGCCCTGCATGGTCTGGATGAAGGTGCCGTTGGTGCTCTCGTCGATCAGGAAGTAGCGGTGGCGGCGCTTCTCCACCCGCGCGTGGATGCGCGAGATCAGGTTGCCCTTCACCACCAGGTCGTTCTCATCGGCGCGGCCCATGGAGATGCTGGTGCGCTTCGCGTCCATCTCCACGTCGTTGCCGTTGTAGGAGAGCACCAGCTTCGCGGGCTTCTCGGCGCCCTGCTCCTCGAAGCCTATGGTGGGCAGCATGCTGGTGGCCTCCTCCGGCTGCCACAGCACCTCGTAGAGCGCCACCTCGTCGCGCTTGCCCTTCACGGTGGCGATGTCGATCTGACGCACGAGCGCCTGCCACTCCTCGTTCAGCTGCTGCACCATCGTATCCGTGGTGATGATCTGGCGCGCCTTCGCCTGGGAGGTCATGCGGTTGGCGGTGTGCACTGCCGAGCCGAAGATGTCGCGATTCTCCTGCACCACCGGCCCGAAGTGGCAGCCGATGCGGATGGAGACCTTGTCGCCGCCGCCGATCAGCTCCTCGTTGTCGCTGATGCGCTTCTGCATGGCCGCCGCCGCGGCGATGGCGGCGTTGGCGGTCTCGAAGGTGGCCATCACCTCGTCGCCCATGGTCTTGATGACCGTACCGCCGTTCTCCTCGGTGGCGGTCTTCATGATCTCCAGGCATTCGGCCACGGTCTCACGGGCACGGTCGTCGCCCAGTGTCTCGTACAGCTGGGTGCTGCCGACGACGTCGGCGAAGAGTATGGCGACTTCAGCGTCTGTGGTCATTGACTGTCCGAAAGCCTTTGCTGCCGGCGGGATACGCGGAGAAGCTTATCCGGTTTCCCATACGATTATACGCAGACCCGGGCGGCGACTGACACCCATTATGTCCAATCCGCGCAGACGGTGGCAGCCCCCTGCCTATCTCTCGGCGACGATGTAGACGATCCAGGCGGGGTCCGGGTCGCCCTCGGACTCGGGCGTGAACTCCCCGTTGCCCTCGCCGTCCTCGTCTTCGCCCTCCCAGTAGACGGTGGCCGTGCTGAATCCGGCCTCGAACAGCAGCTCGCGGATCTCGGGCAGCGTCCACAGCCGCCACTCGTAGCTGAAGGCTTTCTTCATCTTCGAGCCGTCGGGGAACTTGAAGTGGATGTGGCACTTCATGTAGCCGGTCACCGGGTGGTAGTCGGCCTGGTGCCAGACGTAGGTGAACTCGTCGTGCTCGGTCTCCTCCTTCACCACGTCCATGGTCTCGGAGCCGCCGAAGGCGTCCAGGAACAGGATGCCGTCGTCGGCGAGGCACTCCCGGCAGCGCTCGAAGTAGCGGCGCATCTCGTCGCGGGTGTCGAAGATGAAGTAGCTGAAGTTGAACGCGCCGATCAGGTCCACCACGCCGGTGTTGGCCGTGCGTACGTCGTCCTGGATCAGCGTCACCCGCTCGCGCTCGTCGTGGGTCAGGTGGGAGAGCCGGTTCTGCCGCCCCCAGGCGAGCACCTCCGGGTCCAGGTCCACGCCGACCGCGCGGCGGTCGCTGCCCCGCCGCACCCACTCGCAGCAGGCGCTGGCCGTGCCGCAGAAGTCCTCGCGGAAGACCTGCGGGTCGCGGCCCCGCAGCTCGCTGAAGGTGTCGAGGAGGAAGTCCACCTCCACCTCCACGTCCTGGACGGATTCCTCGTAGAGCTCGTGCCTGTCGGCGAGCTCGGCCATTGTCTGCCGGGTCTGCTTGCGCTGTGCCTTGCCCATAGGGTGTCTGTGCCTTTTTCTGCGGAGCGGGCGCGGCATCGGCAATTTTCATCGGGCGACACCGCCGCTGAATTGTATAGGCTGGCGTCATGGGCGGCTATGCGTATGGCCCGGTGCTTTAGGTACAATCCTGCGCAAACCGTACCGGAGTCGCCCATGCCATCACCCCTGCTGACGCCACGCGCCGGCCTGTCGGCGCTTGCCGTTCTGTTGTTGTCCGCCGCCGCTGCCGCGCAGCCGCTGCCGGAGGAGCTGCGTGACAGCGCCGCCGCACTGCGCGACGCTGCGCTCGCCGGCACGCCGGCCTACGACATCGTGGAATCGCTCACCATGGAGGTGGGCCCGCGCATGGCGGGCTCGCCCGGGGACCGCGCGGCCGTTGCCTGGGCCGTCGCGAAACTGGAGGAACTCGGCCTCGCCAACGTGCGCACCCAGGAAGTGGAGGTGCCCCACTGGGACCGCGGTACGCTGTCGGTGACGCTGCTCGGCGAGAACCCGGTGCCGATGGCCGCCACCTCCCTCGGCGGCAGCGTGGGCACCGGCGAGGCCGGACTCGAGGCCGGCGTGGTGCGCGTAACCGGTCTGGAGGACCTGCAGAGCCGGGACCCGCAGGAGATCCGCGGGCGCATCGTCTTCATCGACCAGCAGATGCAGCGCGCCCGTGACGGGCGGGGCTACGGCCGGACCGTGCCCATCCGGCTCTACGGCGCACGGGAGGCGGCCAAGCTGGGCGCCGACGCGGTGGTCATCCGCAGCGTCGGCACCAGCGACAACCGGGCGCCCCACACCGGCACCCAGCTCTACGATCTCTCCATCCGGCGCATCCCTGCCATCGCGCTCTCGGGTCCGGACGCCGACCTGCTGGCCTACCGCGTGGCCGCCGGGGACGAGCCGGTGCTGCGCATCCATTCCACCGCCCGCCAGCTGCCGCCCACCACATCGGCGAACGTCATCGGCGAGATCCCGGGCCGCGAAGCGCCGGAGGAGATCGTGCTGCTCGGCGCGCACCTCGATTCCTGGGATCTCGGCACGGGCGCGCTGGACGACGGCGCCGGCGTGGGCATCGTCGTGGCCGCAGCGCATCTCATCGGCGAACTGGACATGCCGCCCCGGCGCACCATCCGCGTGGTGCTGTTCGCCAACGAGGAGTTCGGTCTGTCCGGCGCGCGCAAGTACCGGCAGATGAGCGACGAGGCGTTCGCCAACCACATCGCGGGCACCGAAGCCGACTTCGGCGCCGGCCGGGTCTGGCGCATCTCCTCCAACGTGGCGCCGGAGGCCCTGGACCTGGTAGCCGGCATCCACGAGGTGCTGGCTCCGCTCGGCATCGAGCGCGGCGGCAACGATGCCGGCGGCGGCGCGGACCTGAGGCCGCTGCGTACCGGCGGCATGCCCGTCTTCTCGCTCACCCAGGACGGCACCGACTATTTCGACTATCACCACACGGCCAACGACACCATCGACCGCATCGACCGCGAGGCCATCGACCAGAACGTGGCCGCCTACGCCGTGTGGGCCTGGATCGCCGCCAACCTGGAGCGCGACTTCGGCCGGCTGGCCGTCGAGCCCCGCGAGTCACGCTGAGCGCCACTGCGCACCGCAATCCCACTCACGACGAGAAGCACCATCACGGACGAAACCATGAGAAATGTACTGACACTCTGCTTCACCGCGCTCGCCTCCCTCGCCGCGACCGGCGTGACGGCGGAGACGCTGATGCTGCGCTACCCGGACATCCACGACGACCGGGTGGTCTTCACCTACGCGGGCAACCTCTGGACCGTTTCCGCCGACGGCGGCCGCGCTCGCCAGCTCACCAGCCATCCCGGCCTCGAGATCTTCGCGGAGTTCTCGCCGGACGGCAGCGAGATCGCCTTCACCGGCCAGTACGACGGCGCCGAGCAGGTCTACGTCATACCGTCCGACGGCGGCGAGCCGCGCCAGCTCACCTGGTATCCGGCCCAGGGTCCCCTGCCCGCCCGCTGGGGCTACGACCACCTGGTGCAGGGCTGGACGCCCGACGGCAAGCGGGTGCTGTTCCGCTCCCTGCGTGACGCCTGGGGGCTGGGCGACGGACGCCTGTTCACGGTGAGCCGCGAAGGCGGTCTGCCCGAGCCGCTGCCGCTGCCCCGTGCCGGCGCGGCCACCTATGCCGGCAGCGGCGACCGCATCCTGTATTCACCGCTGATGCGCGACTTCCGCACCTGGAAGCGCTACCAGGGCGGCTGGGCCCAGGACCTCTGGCTGCTGGACATCGCCGGCCGCAAGGCCACGGCCGTCACCAGCCACGAGCGCTCGGACCGGGATCCCATGTGGATCGACGGCGCCGCCTACTTCGCCTCCGACCGGGACGGGCGCTTCAACCTCTATCGCCATGACCCGGCCACCGGCGAGACCGCCCAGCTCACCCGCTACACCGACTGGGACGTGCGCTGGCCCGGAACCGACGGCGCCGGCCGCATCGCCTACGAGCTGAACGGCGCCATCCATGTCTACGATACGGCGACCGGCGAAGACCGGCGTCTTACCATCACGGTGCCCTCCGACCTCCTGCCGGCACGGCCGCGCCAGGTCAGCGTCGCCGGACAGATCGAAGGCTTCTCCCTCTCGCCGCAGGCGCGCCGGGCGCTGTTCGTCGCCCGGGGCGATCTGTTCAGCGTGCCGGTGGAGAAAGGCCTCGCCATCAACCTCACCGGTACCTCGAACGCCCACGAGCGCGAGATCGCCTGGTCGCCGGACGGCAGCCGCATCGCCTACGTCTCCGACTTCTCCGGCGAGGAAGAGGTGTACGTGGAGGACTCCGCCGGCGGCGACCCCGTCCAGCTCTCGGAAGGCTACCGCACCCGCTACTCCGCCCCGGCCTTCTCGCCGGACGGCGAGCGCCTCGCCTGGCACGACGCCGCGGGCCGCATCTTCGTCGCGCACACCGACGACCGCGGCAAACCCGTGATCGCCGGCGACGAGGCCCAGGGCGACACGGCGGACTACGCCTGGTCGCCGGACGGCCGCTGGCTCGCCTTCAGCCTGAGCGAACCCTCGGGCCTGCGCTCCATCCATGTCTGGGACGCCGAGCGCGAGAAACTGCATCGGGTCACCGACGAGTTCTTCAACGACCGCACGCCGGCCTGGTCGCCGGACGGCAAGACCCTCTACTTCCTGGGCGACCGCATGTTCCAGCCCCAGATCGGCACCCGGGAATTCAACTACACCCTCGTGGATCAGGTGGGCATCCTCGGCCTCGCCCTGACCGCCGACGCCGGCAACCCCTATGCGCCGGAGAACGCCGACCCGGTCATCGAGCAGGAAGAGGAAAAGAAGGACGACGAGGAGGCCGAGGCGAAGGAGGCCGAGGCGCCGGAAGTCCGCATCGACTTCGACGGCCTGGCCGGCCGCTACTTCCGTGTGCCCGGCATCGCGCCCACCAACATCCAGGGCCTGGCCGTCACCGGCCAGCATCTCCTCTACGTGGTCACCGACTCTTTCTATTACGGCCGCGAGCCTCTGCAGCCGCCACGCCTGATGACCTACAGCATAGAGGACCGGGAAGCCCAGGAACTGGCCGCCGGCGTGCAGGCCCTGAGCCTGTCGCCGGACGGCGGCTTCGTGATGGTGCAGGGCAAGGAGGGCTACAAAGTCTACGACATCGCCAAGGGCGCGGAACAGGAGGCCAGGGCCGTGGCCACCGACAAGATGGTGGCCGACATCGACCCGCGCGCCGAGTGGCGCACGATCTTCGCCGAGGTCTGGCGCCGCTTCCGCGACTATTTCTACGTGGAGAACATGCACGGCCTCGACTGGCAGGCGGTGCGCGAGCAATACGAGCCGCTGCTGGAACACGTCTCGCATCGTTCGGATCTCAACTACCTCATCGGCGAGATGATCGCGGAGCTCAATGCCTCCCACGCCTACATCGCGGGCGGCGACGAGGGCCTGCCGGCCCGGCCCAACGTGGCACTGCTCGGCGCGCGCTTTGCGCTGGACGCCGATGCGGGGCGTTACCGCATCGCCGACATCTTCCCGGGCGAGAACGACAGCGAGCGCTATCGCTCACCGCTGACAGAGACCGGCGTGGACGTGCGCGAAGGCGAGTACCTGCTGGCCGTCAACGGCCGGGAACTGACGGCGGCCATGAACCCGTATGCGCTGCTGACCGTCCCGGCCGGACAGCCCCTGCAGCTTACCGTCGGCGAGACGCCCGACCTCGAGGACGCGCGCACCGTGCTGGTGGAGCCGCTCGCGAGCGAGTCCGAGCTCATCTACCTGAACTGGGTGGCGGAGAACCGTCGCAAGGTGGCCGAGGCCACCGACGGGCGCGTGGGCTACATCCACATCCCGGACATGGGCGCCAATGGTATTCGCGAGTTCATCAAGTGGTACTACCCGCAGATCCGCCGGGACGGCATCGTGGTGGACGTGCGCTCCAACGGCGGCGGCAACGTCTCCCAGATGCTCATCGAGCGCCTGCGCCGCAACATTCTGGGGCTCACGTACTCTCGCAACTATGACCGGCCGGGCACCTATCCCTATGCCGTCTTCCCCGGGCATCTGGTCTGCCTCATCAACGAGACCTCGGCCTCCGACGGCGACATCTTCCCCTGGATGTTCCGCGAGGCGGGTCTCGGACCGCTTATCGGCAAACGGACCTGGGGCGGCGTGATCGGCATCACCGACCATGGTCCGGTACTGGACGGCGGTCAGGTCTACGTGCCCCAGTTCGGCTATGCCAACGCCGAGGGTAAATACGACGTCGAAGGCGAAGGCGTCAGCCCGGACATTGCCGTGGATAACGACCCGGTGGCCCTGCTGGAAGGCCGCGACCCGCAGCTCGCGCGCGGCATCACCGAGGCCATGCAAAGGATCGAGGCCGAGCCGCCGCGCATCCCGCAGCGCCCGGCTGACCCGATCCGGACGAACTGACCAGGCGCGCGGAACGCGCAACCGGTTGGCGGGGTAATCAGGCGGCCCGCGGCAGCGCCGTCAGGGCCTCCTCCACCACCTCCACGCCGGCATCGGGGCGGTGGGCGTTCTCGCTGAGCGTCCGCCGCCACTGCTTCGCGCCGGGGCAGCCGGCGAACAGGCCGATCATGTGCCGCGTCACGTGGTTTAACCGGCCGCCCGCTGCGAGGTGCCCCTCGATATAGGGCAGCATCCGCTCCGCCACCTCGTGGCGGCTGGAAGGTGCCGCGGCCGTGTCGCCCAGAGCGCGCTCGAGTTCGGCCAGCACCCAGGGTGTGTGATACGCCGCACGGCCGAGCATCACGCCGTCCATGCGGCCGAGTTCCGCGCGGGCTTCCTCCACCGACGTAATGCCGCCGTTGATCACGATCTCCAACCCGGGGCAGCGCTCCTTCAGCCGGTAGACCCGATCGTAATTCAGCGGCGGTACCGTGCGATTCTCCTTCGGACTGAGGCCAGCCAGGATCGCGATGCGCGCGTGCACGATGAATGTGGTGCAGCCGGCCTCCGCCACCGCGTCGACGAAGCGCAGGAAGAACTCGTCGCTGTCCTTGTCGTCGATGCCGAGGCGCGTCTTCACCGTCACGGGCACGCCGACGGCATCCGACATCGCCCGCCAGCAGTCCGCCACCAGCTCCGGCCGATCCATCAGGCACGCGCCGAACTGCCCGTCCTGCACCCGGTCGCTCGGACAACCCACATTTATGTTCACGGCGTCGTAGCCGGCCGCGGCGCCGAGCCGGGCCGCGTCAGCCATCTTCGCCGGGTCGCAACCGCCGACCTGCAGCACCACCGGCTTCTCTGCGGCATCGAACGCCAGCAGACGATCCGCATCACCGTGGGCAAGCGCTTCGGCCGTCACCATCTCGGTGTAGAGCAGCGCCGAGGGTGACAGAAGACGGTGGAAGTACCGGCAATGGCGGTCCGTCCAATCCATCATCGGCGCACAGGCGAATTTTGAAGCCCTCGATTTCTCTTCCTTTTCTGCCGATTTTTCCATATAATTCAATCAGATATTAAGGACCATTTCGGACTTTTTCCGATCCGTTCCGTGTTCATTTTGTACCAGAAATTGCCAATGTCGCACCAAGTCGCACCGCCAATGTCGCACTTTCTTTTTCCGTAAGGACAATAAAATGGCCGCAATTCGGGCTCGTCGCCGACAGGATGGCACCCTCACTTATATGGCTGAGGTTCGCATCAAGAAAGATGGAAGACTGGTTCATCGCGAGTCCAAGACGTTTCCAAAACGGCGGATGGCGACCGAGTGGGCAGCCAAGCTTGAAAAGGAACTCAGCAAGCCTACCGGTGTTTCACGTCGCCAGCATCAGGCGTTGCTGGGGTCGCTACGGAAGGTGCTCACGAAATACCGCAAAGAGGTCTCCGAGATTCGGCCTATGGGCCGGAGCAAAACGGCGCATATCAAATTCCTAGAGAACTCGGATCTCGCGAATCTCAATGTTCTCGATATCAAGCCATCCGACCTGATCGCGCACGTGAGAGAGCGGCGCAAAGCGGGTGCCGGAGCCTCTACCGTTAATAACGACATCATTTGGCTAAGGGTCATTCTCCGATATGCACGCGCTGCTTGGGAAATTCCGTTCGACCTTTCGATCATAGACGATGCATATTCCGTGCTGCGGGCCGAAAAGCTCGTTTCCAAGGCGCGGGTCCGCACGCGTCGCCCGACCGATGCCGAGTTGAATGCTCTGACCGACTATTTTCGGCAGCGCGACCGCCGATCTGCTCTCCCGATGGTCGACATCCTGTGGTTTGCTATCCACTCAGCACGGCGCCAGAGCGAAATTACAAACTTACTCTGGGCTGACAATGACAAGAAGACGCAGACCGGGATTGTTCGAAATTTGAAGCATCCCACCGAACGCGAATACTTCCGTCGCTTTAAGTACGCACCGGATGCTTGGAGTATCGCTTCCCGGCAGAAGAAAGTTGCAGCCCGAATATTTCCTTACAACCCAAAGACCATTGGCGCCGCGTTCACACGCGCCTGCCATGTGCTAGAAATCGAAGATCTCAGATTCCACGACCTCAGGCATGAGGCTACAAGCCGCTTATTTGAAGCCGGCTACTCCATCGTTGAGGTGCAGCAGTTTACCCTTCATGACAGTTGGGCAACGCTAAATCGCTATACCCATTTGAGGCCTGAAGCCGTTGTCATCCGTCCCGCTCTAAACGTTGACAACTCTGTCAGAGAGCCTTCGAGTCTATACAGCCGGACTCTTAGCCGCTCACCCGAAGTCGCCGCGAGGCATTAGCCTATTCAACAGCTATCCTTTTAAGCCAAAGACTAGCCACGCCCAATAGCCGGACGCTCAGAAATTCCCTCGCAATTTCTCTGGAATCCCGGCTCGTCTCGGCACCGCGTTCCCACCGTTTCGCAATACGCTTTGAGCTCGTCATCACTCCACGAGAGAGTCGGGTATCGCCGAGGATCCTGCGGTTTG
Organism: uncultured Woeseiaceae bacterium; assembly: GCA_964602525.1. Classification (GTDB taxonomy): domain Bacteria; phylum Pseudomonadota; class Gammaproteobacteria; order Steroidobacterales; family Woeseiaceae; genus Lentisalinibacter. The sequence continues at coordinate 1,918 of CAZRSA010000022.1, read as the reverse complement.
AGAGCTGTTCTTCAGAGAGCGCGCCGGATTGGCAGCAATTCCGAATTCTCCCTAACGCTAGGTTGAACCTGGTGGACATAGCGACACTTCTCCCGAGAAATCACCTTTCAGCCGTATCAGCAAAAACGAGAGGAGGCATGCAGGCGCATTGATGTTTCGTACTTCGGTGTCGGTCGCAGCGCATATGAAGGGCTTAGCCCCTGAAATGGCGGCGAGAACCCAAAGAGAATTCATCGTGGCCCTGATGAGTTTCCAGCAGCACCGGCTTGGCCGCTTATGCTCTAATCTAATTCACTTGGCTAGAGCAGTCGGTCACTATATCGATGTTGGCAATCGAGCTCATGGTCAAGAAACTTATCTGGATTTTCCTTCGCTTCTCGCTCGACGTCTTTGTACGCGTCGATGTTTGCCTGCAGGAAGGTCTCCGCCCAGGCTTCAAGGTCTTCGTCAGACCACTCTTCTTTAGCCATCGCGGGCGCAACTTCATCGGCTTCCGCCCGTGCATGCATTCGATGGTGGCAGGTTTGCTCTGCCTCGCTAACTCTCTGTCGCACCTCCTTCCAAGTCTGCTGCTCTCCAAAGGAGAAACCGACAGCACCTCCGACCATTGCTCCTATAATTAGAAACGCAGCGGCATCGTTCATAGCTTCCACCCAGTCCCTCGAGTATCGATCAAAGGCCGTGGTTCTCAGGCCCTCTTATCGCGCATATAGATTCGTCAGATTATCTTTCGGCTCTTCTTTGGAGCCAATTTGAAAGTCTGGTTAACCCGTAACCTGGTGCCAACGCGATCGCCATCGCGGCAACATTAAATGGATTGAAAATACTATCCATCAGACCGTTCCAAGCCCAGATATGAAGTTGACCGGTTGCAACCATCCACACATTCCCCGCGACAATCAGCAATCCGACAAGAGCCAGCCAAATCTGGCCAAGAACCCGTATGGCGGAAATCAGCCCTGTCATTTCGGACCTCGTTCCTACACTCTCTGTCCAGGGATTTCAAAACTTTGCCGGGTGCACCACTCGCCTAGCATATTTCGGGCCCCACGATCTCCTTCTTGTAATCCTCTCTAGTTTTCTCGAACGTCTGCCATGACTTCGTTCACACGCTGGCAGATTGAGCAACATCTCGGACGCCACCTTCTACACCTGGCGCAAGAAGTACCGCGGGATGGAGGCCGGGGATCTCAGGCGCCTCAAGCAGCTTGAGGATGAGAACCGTAAGCTGAAACGCATGCTGGCGGACTCGATGCTGGACAACGATGCTCTGAAGGCGGCGTTATCAAAAAACACTGACCCCACGAGACAAGCGCCGCGCGATTGTGACGATGCAGGACGAGACCGCGATATCACAACGCCGTGCCTGCCGTCTGGTGGGGTTATCACGATCAGTATTGAGCTATCGCTCCCCGAAGCAGCATAGCGACGCGGTGCTTCAGGGCCGTCTCCGGGAACTGGCCGCAGAGCGCAAGCGATTTGGGTATCGGCGGCTGCATGTATTGCTCAGGCGCGAAGGCCACATCGTGAACCATAAGAAGGTCTATCGACTCTATCGCCAGGCTGATCTTGCAGTCCGCCGCCGGAAGCGCCGACGCGGCATCGCCGTCGCGCGCCAGCCACTCGAGCTACCCATGCGACCTAATCAGGTCTGGTCATTGGACTTTGTCATGGACTCACTCGCCAACGGCCGACGCCTCAAGATCCTGACAGTCGTGGACGACGCCACCAAAGAGTCCGTGCTGATCGAGCCGGCACACAGTTTGACCGGTGATGATGTGGCAGAGCTTCTGGATCGTGTCGCTCAGTTCCGTGGCCATCCGGAGGCGGTCCGTACTGACCAGGGCCCTGAGTTTACCTCCAGTGACTAGCCCCTTCATAATTGGTCCAGACGCTGTGTTAGGGTTTCTCGATAGTG